>JAJZOM010000270.1 GCA_021811505.1 Thermoplasmata archaeon
CCATAGATTGTAGTGGTCTCTTCCGGTTCATAGTTCCAGTCACTCATCATAAATCAGGTGACCCATAGTTAATCATAACCTGACTGGAGCCCGCTAGGATAGCCTGATTACCCCATGATCCCATTACTCTCTATTGGACTTTCGTGCTCTCTTGAGCCTTCGTATTCTTTTCTTTCTCCATTTCCAGCGCATCTTACCGCGCTTTTTCCAGTCCCTTGAACTTCTCTTCAATATTACACCCCGTAATTATGTGATCGATGATACAAATTCCCTGCATTCAAAGATCGCGAGTTTTTCCATATCGAATGCTCTTATATAATACTAATTTCAAACTCCCCCATGTAATAATGCCGGTAAAGACTTTCATAAACAGATCCAGTACTGCCAAATTTTATTTATCTTGATAGGTTGATCATCTGTGCCGGAAGACGTGGAGAGATATCTGAAAAACTTCATGAAGGCCATGCCCTCAGAAGACCTCTATTTCGAGGCTATTCATGAAATAATAAAGGACCTGATAAAAGAATACATCAAGAGGAAGATAAACCAGAATGACGCTATTAAAGACGAAATAATGAACATTCTAGAAAAGTTTCTGGAAAGTAAATTCAAAGAATATGACGCAATGGCAAGAATGGCTAAGGTCACCGCAGAAATTGGTTTGATCACTGCACCTCCAAGCATAAAAGATGAAGCGGTATCAGAATTCATGAGCACCTTCAAGAGAGAGATTGAGGAAATTATCCGCAAGACTTTCTGAATTCATTTCTCATTTTAGATAGGGGCAAAAATCCAGACAAAGCCAGAAAATGCAGAATTTACGGAAAAAAGTGGTTTGAAGTTATTGCTCGAAATTCTTCAATATTGTAGATTTTGAGTTCAGGTCGAACATTGTCAGGATTGACGGATTTGGGGCGAAATTCATCATTTTCTGGTAATCAGTCTGTGACTGCCAGGTTGATGAGTTGACATACCGAACTCCCTTATAGTTGCCCAGATAGTGGGAGTGTATATGCCCCGTTATAAATATGTCGGGAACTTCCTCGATAACGTGATAATCAGTTGGTGAAGGAATCAGCGGTGTCTTGCCACCATACTTCGGTGCAAGATGCCGTCTTTTCAGTATCTCATCAATGGCTTTTCCAATAGTGCTGAAATTTGCTCCGGGAACTAGTTCTACCATGTCGTTAAGAGACATTCCATGGTAAATCAGCACGCTCTTCCCGTTAAGCCTCAGTGTATGCGGATTTGGCAGCATTATGGCGTTATCGGGAAAAATCTCCTTCACTTTCCCGGTGAAATATGGTTGAGGTTCAGCCAGCCTTACGACATCATGGTTTCCAGGCATGACAAAAATCTGTATATCCTCCGGAATCTCCCTCAGGTATTCGCCGAGTTTTTCATATTGCTCCACAGGATTTATGATGTCAAGATCCTGTTCCTGCCCTGGATAGACTCCTATGCCGTCTATGACATCCCCGCTCAGTATGAGGTATTTGAGGTGCTGTGCCTCTCCTTCTGACCTCTTGATCCAGGAGATCATCCTCATGAAGTCGTTTTCCCTGAAAGTCTTTGAGCCCACGTGAATATCAGACAGAGAGGCAACGTATTCCGGTTCCTTTTTCGTTTCGTCAATCACCCTGTATGGAATGTCAGGCCTTACAATTTCATTCACGAACATCACAGGATCTCCGGATCCCTTGCCCATGGAACCCACCACACCGATGACTTCATCCTGCAGAATTAATTCTCCCGCGGGGCCTTTGTCCTTCATCATTATTACCTGCAGGTTGTCCTCGAGATCTTCGATAACCATTCGCTTATGGCCGTTCTTCGTGGTGTCGACCGAGGAAACCATCCCTATTACCTTGATTTCACCATAGCTTTTCTTTGCAGTCCTGATGTCCGAAGAGCCCCTCATGGTTCCGGATGTGGCGATGATCTTGCTCAGCTTCTGGTACCTGCTTATGAACATCTGCCTGAAGTCTTCGACTGAACTGTTCACTTTGATATCGGGAAGATAAACCTCGAAATCATTCCTGCCGGTTTTTGTTTCCCCCCTGAGGATTCGCCTCACAGTCTTCTCATCAATGTAACCTGAATCTGCAACATCCGGCATGATCATCTTCGGTATCAGTTGCCCCATGCTCTTTTCAAGGATAATGTTCAAAGCTGAAGGAGATATCAGGAGCCCGTGTTTGTGAAAATAATCAAGTATGCTGATTCTGTCCTGAAAAAGGGAAACTGACATGATGAACTAGTAATTGTCCTGAACCTATTTGATAGTTGTTTTTCGGCATTTTTTTATAAAAAGCCCTCACAATAATTGTTTATTTCAGATAAGAATCAGGTTCAGTGCCAAAAGTCATAGACATCCTCGCTTTTATTGCCATGGCATCATCATGGGCACTGAATTATCCCCTTGTAAAATTTGCCCTGGTTTATCAGTCTCCAATGTCACTGGTATTTTTCAGGGTGTTTCTCGCTGCCGTATTCTCCTTCATATTCTTCAGGAAAAAAATAAAAATTCCGAGGGACTTGAAAACGAATCTCAGCCTTTTGATATTTTCCTTCCTGAACATGACTATTTTTATGAGTTTCTGGTTCCTCGGCGAACAGACGGAGAGTTCTTCAATATCCTCCATAATAATTTACACTTACCCGGTCCTTTCAATCCTATTTTCTGTGGTATTCCTTAAGGAAAAACTTTCGGGAATTCGTGCATTGGGTGTAATCTTCGGGTTTATCGGCATAATTCTCATATTCCTGCATCAGCTAACAGTCAAGCCTGGCATAGGACTTTTTTTCCTGGCAATAGGAGCGGCAAGCTGGGCACTCGGAACCATATATTTCAAGAAATACCTGCAGGGTGTGGGAAACTACACAGTCAACGCATTGCAGTTTGCCTACTCCATACCATTCCTTCTTCTAATCGTGGTTCCCACAGGCTCAATCAATTTCAGCATGCTCACTCCGCAGTTCCTGATCATCGTTCTTTACATGGGTTCCCTGAGCACTGCTGTTGCATATTTCATCTACATTCACCTCTATTCTAAATACTCAGTCTCCGACATATCTTCCTTCTTTTTTGCCGTGCCTGCGTTATCCGTAATATTCAGCTATTTCCTGCTGAACGAGAATAATTCGCTTGCCACTTACCTCGGATTCTTTATGATCTCTCTTGGAATCTTTCTCAGTTCACGTAAACAGAATAATGGGATAATGCAAATTCCAGATTAATTCTACAATTATGTTAAATACATGCGGAATGTTAAGCTAATCAGACATGGACCCCCTTGGAGAACTTTGCAACGCCATTTCCTCATGCAAGAAATGTGACCTGTATTTCTCTAGAAAGAATGCTGTATGCGGATTTGGCAATGCCAATCCTAAGCTTTTCATTGTGGGAGAGGCCCCGGGATCGAAGGAAGATGAAATGGGGAAACCATTTGTTGGCAGGAGCGGCAAGTTGCTGGATACAGCACTGGAATATGCCGGAATCCTGAAACATGAAATATATATTTCGAATTCAGTCCGATGCAGGCCAAAAATCGGTCGTGCACCGAAAATTTCCGAGATCAGGAAATGTTCAGGCTACCTGAGCAGTGAGATTTTGCTCCTGAAGCCGAGAATAATTGTTCCGATGGGGAATTCCGCCATAAAGTCAGTTGGGCTTATTCTTGGCATAAACCTCGGAAGAATTTCAGAGGTTCAGGGAAGTATTCTCTATGCGGATGGAAAATATCTGGCCCCTCAGTTTCACCCGGCTGCCATACTGAGAGACCCGAAAAAACTTGAAAGATTCAAGGATAATTTTTTGAAGGTTTCCGGATTTATGGAAGACCTTCACATTAAATCCCCTGAAGGGCTGTTTATTGATTATAAAATAAGGAGAATTTAGTGTTTTCTCCTTGCGAAGTACACTGAAGCACCTATTCCTGCGATCAGTACTACGGCTATGAGGTAATAGTAAGGATTGATCGAGGTTGTGCTTGGAGTGGTACTGCTACTGCTCAAAGTGATTGAATTGGTTCCGGCAGTTGCATTTCCCGGGTATATAATCGCATATGAAGGATCAATTGTGAGATTCATTGTCATGTTGAAACCGTAGCCCTCCGGGTAGCTTTCGGAAGTCTTGTTGTTTAAGCTGAGGACTACTCCCGCGTTATATACGAACATGGTTTCGTTGGTTGTGTGGTCGTATGTTCTGTTCCACTGTGTCAACGGTTTCGAAAACTTAGAGAAGTTCATTACAGACGTGTTTGTCTGATTATAACCGGCTTGGTTAACATTTATCCCTTGCACATCAATCGGTTTCGACATTGTGAAATTTCTCCACGACATGTTGGCTGAATTATTGTTAAAAATTCCGTATATAACCATCTGCATTTTAAGCGAGAAGTTGACATAGAAAATTCCGGATGTGGAAGTACTGCTGTTTGTCACATCTATTGCGAATGACAGGTTCATGTTTTTGACAGATGCACCGTGAGTTGAAGATCCTATTGTATTATTGAAGTCACCCAAGGTCGTGGCAGCAGGTCTTGAGTTACTGAAATGCTTGCTTGCCATATTGGTAAAAGTGCCGTTTAAGCTATTTTCCATCGTGTTGACAATCATTTTCGTGCCATTGAAAGTCATCTTCATAGACGAGTTGACATATGCGTTTATTGTTGCCTCGTTTGTCTGCGGGTTCACTGTCACGCTCACTGAGAATGCGTTTGATGCCGGTACGAGCAGAGCTAATACTATCAGGACAGCTATCGCGCTTCCAAATATAGATTTGTTATCCATATTTATGTAGGTACTTAACATATGATATAAATTTATTGCTTGTTGATAATTTTATTGCGCGAAGTGATCAAATCTGATACAGCTGGTAATTCGGCGGTTCGCTGGTGATCCTGATGTCGTGCGGATGACTTTCCTTGAGGCCGCTTGCGCTGATCTTCATGAACCTTGATTTTGTCCTGAGATCCTCTATGTTCCTTGCCCCTACGTAACCCATTCCGGATTTTATGCCACCAGTGAGTTGAAACAGAACCTCCTCGACTCTTCCTCTGTATGGGACAGCACCTTCAACGCCCTCGGCCACGAACTTGTTTGCACCGATCTTCCCGTACCTGTCAGATATACCTGTCTGTATAGCCCCTATGGAGCCCATCCCCCTGTAGGTCTTGTATTTTCTTCCGTTGAGGAGTATCTCCGCCCCAGGACTCTCGTCTGTCCCGGCAAATAGTGATCCCAGCATTACACAGTTTGCACCAGAGGCTATCGCCTTTACTATATCCCCTGAATACCTGATTCCTCCGTCCGCGATCACTGGAATGTCTTGCCCGGATGCAGCTTCTGCGACATCAGATATGGCAGTCAACTGAGGTACGCCTATTCCCGCAATTATCCTAGTGGTGCATATTGATCCTGGGCCAATGCCTACTCTCAGACCGTCCACTCCTATGGACATCAGGTCTTCTGCGGCTTCCTTTGTGGCTATGTTCCCCGCAACGATATCGACTGATACTTCCTTCCTCATCTTCTTCAGCGAGTTGAGAACATTGTCATTGTGGGCATGTGCAGTGTCAACTACAACCACGTCAACACCCTCCTTTTCAAGCATAACTGCGCGCTCTATATCAAACGGTCCGACTGCGGCACCAACCAGTAACTGTCCCTTGGCGTCTCTGCTGGCGTGTGGAAATTTCTGTCTTGTGATAATGTCCTTTGCCGTGATTAGCCCCACTACCCTCCCTGTTTTGTCAACGAGCGGCAGTTTCTCGATCCTGTTCTTGAAGAGAATGTCGAGGGCCTCATCCATCTCAATGTTGTCATGGGAGTAGATGACGTTTCTTACCATTATATCCTCGACCGTTTTCTTATCCTTTCCTGCAAATTCGAGATCCCTTTTTGTAACTATTCCAACGAGTTTCTCTCCCGAAACGACAGGGAGCCCGCCTATATTCTTGGTCTTCATTATTGTGCGAACCTCTGTCAGAGGAGTTTCCGGGGAAACAGTGTGAACATTCCTTATGATTATGGATTCCTCTCTTTTGACGGTACGGACAAATGCTACCTGCTGATTGATTGATAGGTTCCTGTGCAGGATTCCTATACCTCCCTGCCTGGCCATTGCGATTGCCATTCCGCTTTCAGTAACAGTGTCCATTGGAGAGCTGACTATGGGAACTTTCAGGTTTATATGTCTTGAGAATCTAGAAGATATATCAACTTCCCGTGGCTCAACAGAAGTTCTGGAGGGGATCAGGAGAACGTCATCATAAGTATAACCTTCCTTTATGTTCTGGAACTTATCCCTATACATGTTGACGTAAGGTCAAAGCCATAAATAAATATGTCCAAAATTAGACATTGACACGAATAAGTTGATTTTTCATAGCGTAACGTTATCGGTGTATTCCCGGAACTTGTAACAAAAAACAAGAAAGATGTCTGTAAATAGGCAGGGTCAACTTTTAGTAGAGAGAAAAAACATGCGAGTGTCAAATCCATGATATAATGAATCAGTGCAATGACGTGTTCCTGCACTTTAAGGTTCATTTGTACCACCTTTTTATCTGACTAAAATCAATAATGGTTTGCCTCTTCTGCCTCTTCCATGAATACGAGATATTATATATTTAGTAATTGTATAGCTTCGTTACCCGAATCCACACAACTCTTTTCTTAGTATTTTATCCATCTCAACAAACATGTTCTGTCCCTTAAGCCTCCACGTAGACAGCA
>JAJZOM010000098.1 GCA_021811505.1 Thermoplasmata archaeon
ACATAGTATTTTGAAATACCGTCAATTACGCTGTTTATGTCATCCAAATACTCTGGATTTGCTTCAATGTCCAACATTTTCACCTGCCATGGTCTCTATCACTTTCCTGATGATCATTGATCTGTTTTCCTTCTCATCGTTTATGGTTTTCTCTGCAAAAGCCGTGCTGGTATAGATTATTTCCGGTTTGCGATAGTGAATTATGGGATCCAGAATAGAGACTGTCCTCTGGTATCCAATTCCATATAAAGTCATTAGATATGAGAGCGAAACAAGAATATTCTCCGATTTTCCCTCGAAAACAAACTCTCTTGTGTTATTTATCAGGAACCCGACAGTTTCGTCGGTGGCAACTTTAGGGATAAAATTGTGCTTGGCGAACACTGTATCCTTCTTCTCTTCCAATAACAGATAGGATACCTTGTACGACTTGTAAACCGTTCTAATCACCATGAACACAAGCACTGCAATGAGGGCCGTGATTATGTACAGGTTGTATAATGAAGGTTTCGGGTACACTATCACGTCGAAGAAAATGCCTGTGACCACCCAGTAGGTCAGCCAGCGATCTAGAGATTCCTTAAAATAAAATGAAACTCCCCTCAACATATTTCTGCTGGAATCTCTAAATATAAACCTGGAATCGGAAATTGATGCAGCGATTGAATAGAATATCAACGGGATTGAGATATAGACAGTATAATAGTATAAGAGGAGGATCGTGGCGATTCCCAGGATGGTGATTTTCCTGGAAATACCCCCAAAGAATATGGCATATGACTGAAACACCTTCCTGTCCAGAGAGCGGGACAGTCTTGATAGCAGCAATCCTGAAGCCAGTAGTAAAACTGATATATATATAATCAGAATGTAACTTCTCAGACCAAGGCCCTCAAGGAGCAGGTTGAATAAAATCAGAAAGAAAACGGGTGAGACCACTGGATAAAGATAAATGTCAACAAACGACCTTCGCAAACTGCCTTCCGATCCAATCGGACCCTTAATCTTCAGTATCTGAACGATACTGAACGAAAGCAACAGAAAAAATACAAACCATATCAGAGATAGAAAGAATCCTAGTAACACCAGCACAAACAATAACGAGGCGTTAACCGCCCACTGTTTCTTTGTCTCCGGAAAAAATGATCTAAGGATTCTGTTCATTAATATTTCTCCTGCACACGAATCCAAGAGCGTTTTTCCTGCTCCTTATGAGCATCCTTAAGTAATTCTGAAATTCCTCCCTGCTCATCCTCCTCTTTCCATAGAGGGATTTCTCATAGTGCATCAGAACTGATCTGAGGGCCTGCTTATCTGAGGATCGATCCGATTCCATAACCTTGTTTATGATCTCTGAGGGTGTGAGGCTTGATACTCCCTCAGTTTTGTAGAGGAAATTTAGCCTGAACAGATCCACAGATTCCTGCTGGTAATCAACCGATCTCACCATTTTGAAATCTTCAAATCCCTCCTTTGACGAGAGGAATCCGGTGCATCTTCCACTCAGCATTATATCCATTTTTGTTCCTGTAAATAAGCGTGGCTCAGAGTCGGATGAAAAGACTGTGATGGTCGACGGACTCGAAACTGAAAGTACATTTTCAGTGTCCCATATCAGCGGAAGATCGCCGTCTATCCCAAAATTAAGCAGGGTTTTTCCTTCCTTCCATGGTTGCATTATCTCGATATCTTCGGAAAATACAATCTTGCGTTCAATTCCTTCTTTAGCAGCCGATACTTTAGCAGGAGGGAATTCAGGAACAGATTCTGCTTCCTTCTTGTCTTCATTATTCTTTTGTTCTTTCTTCTTGAGGCTTAAAACCTGGGTTATGACAATAACGAAGACGATAACAACAATTCCAATGAACATGAAAAGATAGATGTTAAGGGGAAGAGGTATCCTGTAAGTATTACCAGATCCACCTCCGCCTCCGCCGGATTGCGTGGTGGTATTTTTCTGGATAGGATGCGTTATGCTGATACTCGATCCCCCCAAATGATGGGGGAAGTGCGGAAAATATATCCAGAACGCAAGAAAAGAGAGATTAACGTTTAGATGCGGAAGATGAAACGAGAAAAAGTTGCCGATTGTCGGGAACGAAATCCCACTTGTGGGCAGGCCTATTGAGCCTAATCCCGTGCTGGATCCGGATCCACTTCCAGTTCCGCCTGGGCCGCCTGATCCAAGACCGTTCTGGAGCCCGTGATATGGCGAAGAGCCGTAGGTTGGAAGGTCTGTCTGCGCCATGGAGGAATAAAGAATCCATCCCATGAAAAGTACCAGGACAACCAGGAGCACTAAAGTGATCTTCCTCATCGGTTTCTTATTGACATCATAAAAGGGATTTATTAATGTTGCCTTTCAGCATTTTATCTGTCTCATCGCGATCTTTCTAGCTAAATAAATGAATCCGCCTTCATGTTTCCAGCAATTTTGTTTTTATCAGTTTTGCATCAAGAACATATATTTGCTGATAGTTAATCTTGACTGGATTGAGGTCAAGCTGTTCCAAGAAATCACCAGCTGCGATGCCAAATTCTGATATTTTCAGCAGGAACTCAACAATTGCTTTCCTGTCGGCCTTTACTCCCCTGAATCCGTTTCCTGTAAATCTGCCTACAGATACCTCGTCGATCATTTCGCTGGCATCTGCTGAATCTATTGGAAGGAGTCGAAAAGTTACGTCTCCAAACAATTCTGTGTAAATTCCTCCTGTTCCTATCATGATGCTGAGCCCAAAATCTTTATCCCTTATTATGCCGGTGATCATCTCAAGGCCGCCTTCAATCATCTCCTCGACAAGAAATTCTGATGCAGGAAATTTTGCCTTCATTGAATAAAATGCTGATTTAAGCTCGTCCTTATTCCTGATACCGGTGACAACACCCCCAATCTCTGTCTTGTGCAGTATCTTTTCATCTGAGACTTTAAGCACTACCGGAAATTCAAGATCCATAATGGGGGGCAGTTCCTTCAAGGTTACCCCTCTGGGAACGAGTATCCCAAGTTGTCTGAATGTGTCTTTTAGCACGCTTTCTGTCACTTCTTCCTTCCTTATGCTGGCCACCAAATTTCCAAGATTCATAATAATCCCCTGGACTTTAGATATATTCCGCGTTCGTGCAGAACCTTCAATGATTTTACCACTCTCTCAATGGAAGGGAATGCAGGTATTCTCGCACGTTCGAACTCCACAAGGAGTTCCTTCCCAAGTTTAGAGCCAATAACCCCGACCAGAATGGGTTTATCTGCTGCCGAAAGCCTGGAAATGACTTCAACTACTTCCATATTCATTTTCGGGGTCTGAGGAAGGGCGTAAGCTATGATCGCATCGACTCCACGGTCCTTCTGCAGCACACCCAGCACTTTTTCGTAACTTGGAATATCTCCGTCAGCTGTAAGATCTACTGGATTCTCGGCAGATCCGAATGATACAATTTGCTTTCTTATTTCAGCCTTGGTATCCTCTGAAAGCGTGGCCATGTGAAGACCGATTCCATGACTTCTGGAGGATACATAATCAGAAGTGATGACACCGACACCACCTGCAGTCGTTACCACAGCTATCCTTTCGCCAGCAAATGGCTTTGAATATGCAAGAACTCTCGAATAATCGAGTAATTCAACCTCGTCATAAGCTCTCGCAGCCCCAGCCTGCCTTAACATTCCATCCACGATCCTGTCGTTGGATGCAAGCGCCCCGGTGTGCAACGAAGCAGCCTTTGCAGATGCTTCCGTTCTCCCTGACTTGAGCACTACTGTTGGTTTCACCCTGTTGATTGCGCGCAGAAGTTCGTAAAATCTGCGGCCATTGTCCATACTCTCAAGATAGATTGCTATTGCCTTTGTCCTGGCATCCTGATTGAAGTATTCAAGGAATTCGTTCTCGTCCACATCAATCTTATTGCCAATATTCACGAAGGCTGAGATTCCAATCCCGTATTCAGATATTGAATCCATTGTGAGCAGGCCGAGCGCGCCGCTCTGCGAGATAAATGCAATATCCCCCGCAACAGGGAATGATACCCTTTCAGGAGGAGTGAGAGCAGTGTTAAGTTTGGTGTGCGGAAAATAAACGCCGACTGTGTTAGGTCCTATCAGCCTCGTATGTGAACCTTTTATCAGGTTCTTGATACTTTTCTCCACTTCCCTGCCGGATTCACCTGTTTCAGAAAAACCCCCGGGTATTATTATGACATAGGGAACTTTTAAACTAACGCACTCCTTGACTTCATCAAAAACAGAAGCTGCCGGTACTGTTATCACAGCAAGATCCACGCTCCTATTGATATCAGTAAGTGACTGATAAGAGTGTATACCAAGTATATCCCCCGGATTCCTGTTGACAGGGTATATCTTTCCTGCGTATCCAGAGCTAATAAGATTCCTCATTATGGCGTATCCAATTTTCACAGGGTTATTGCTTGCACCAACAACCGCAACGGCTTCTGGATTGAAAAATTTTTCAAACAACACAAACAGATTGACAGGACGCTATTAAAAA
Source organism: Thermoplasmata archaeon (assembly GCA_021811505.1). The sequence continues at coordinate 4,506 of JAJZOM010000098.1, forward strand.
TTTTACCTAAATCCAGCGGTCGTTCAAGGCTACTGTATAGTTTTGATACATATGTGGATTGCAGGAAATATTGCATATCTATCCCCTGCAGGTCAAATAGGAAATATGAGATACGAATTACGAATCGATGGAGACTGTCGCCTTCGATCAGCTGCCGGGAACCAGAAAACTCGATATCATAACCATGCTTTCATCCATGGGGGTCTTCATGGATGGGTATGCCCTGTCAATTTTTTCCACTGCTTACATATATCTCATGAACAGTTTTCTGGATAAGGCTATATTTGTTTCGTTTGGTGCTGCAGCAATTTATATTGGAATGTTCTTCGGGAGCATAACATTTGGAAGAATTTCTGATTCACACGGCAGAAGAAAGATATTCGTCTATGACATGGCTCTTTCCTCAATTTTTCTCTTTCTAACGTCATTCTCATCCAATCTGTTAGAATTTTTTATATTCGAGGCGATTGCCGGTATAGGCATAGGTGCTGACTACCCGATCAGTTCGTCCATACAGGCGGAGTTTTCTCCCAGAAAAACCCGGGGCAGATATCTCGTGTTCAACATATTTTCCTGGACAATCGGGTCAGTGGTATTTTATGTAATTTCCATACCGATTGTTCTCTACTCAGGGAATTTTGCATGGAGGTTGATGTATGCAACTGGTGCGGTTATACCTGTCATTGTAATTTTGTCGAGAAGATCATTGCCAGAAAGTCCTTACTGGCTATCCGAAAAGGGGAGATACGCGGAGGCTGAAAAGGTGACAAACTGGATGGGCATTGATATCGGGATTAAAGCGCTGCCTGCTCCATCCGTAGAGAAAGGAAAAACGTCGTTTTCAGAGATTGGAAAATTTTTCCCATTAATTCTCTTCACTTCACTGGCCTGGCTTTCATATGACATTGCAAGCTATGGTGTATGGAACTATACTCCGTCGCTTTTCGTTCAGTCTGGAGGAGGGTATGTTTATGCCATAATCGCAACCCTGCTGGAAGAATTACCTGTGGTAGCGGGAACACTAATCTGCCTGATTTATGTCGACAGAATTGGAAGGAAAAAACTCGAATCCATTGGGTTCGGTTTTGCCGGGATATCACTCGTCCTCTTTGGCCTCTTCTCTCTCCATGGCAGCTTTCCGTTTCTGTATATATTCGCAGCCTTTGCGCTTATGCATTTTTTCCACAACATTGGACCCACCAATATAACCTACCTGTACCCCGTCGAAATATTCCCCACAAGGATCAGGGCTACAGCTATGGGCATATCAACTGCTGCATCCAGAGTAGGGGCTATTTTAGGCGTATTTGCTTTTCCGCTGCTCATTAATGGTCTCAGCATCTCCTATGGTCTCCTCTTCTTTGCGGTGTTCGAGTTTATTGGCCTTGCTGTGACGGTGATACTGGCACCTGAAACCAGGAACAAATCTCTTCAATAACCGTTGCTGATTCCGCAAATAGTTGCCCGCGCCGAGATAATAATTATTTCCATAATCGCCTGCTTGATTTGTTGAGACCCCATAATGTGAAGTGATGATTTCGGTGAATCCTTAACTTATGGTACGAGATACAGCGTAATATGCCTGAATTGTCCCCTGGCAGAAAACACCTTATTCTCCTGACCACCTCACTTGCGGCATTCTCCACGCCATTCCTGTCAAGCGCAGTTGCATTTGCTGTTCCCAGGATAGGCGTCTCGTTTCATCTGACATTTTTCCAGGCAGCTCTTATTCCCCTCGTACTTCTAATACCGCTTGCATCTTTTATGATATTTTTCGGGAGGATATCCGATGATAGGGGAAGAGTGTCGGTATTCAGGTATGGTCTTGTCCTGTTTTCACTAGCTGCCATGCTTGTTCCATTTTCAACAAGCTATTACGCACTGGTGGCTCTTCTTTTTATTCTGGGCATCGGTGCTGCCATTCTCAGTACCAATTCTACCGCAATCGTCAGTTATGTTTACTCTTCCGGTGGAAGGGGACTTGCCCTTGGGATAAATGCCATGTCTGTATATCTGGGCCTCACTTTTGCCCCGTTCCTTGGAGGTTTCCTGATCGAATTCTTTGGGTGGAGATCAATTTTTTATTTTGCAGCTCCTGTCGGCGCACTGGCCTTTTTAATATCTTTGGGAAGTATGAGAAACATTGAGATCAGGAAACCTCCAAGGA
>JAJZOM010000034.1 GCA_021811505.1 Thermoplasmata archaeon
CTTACCCTCATACGTTCCAGGTTCCTTGAGGTATTCTTCTTCCGTGACTGTCTGTTCCTTGAATTCGTTTGCCGCAACCTCATAACCCCATTCCTTGAATGCGCCCTCTGTGAATTTCATAATATTTCCTTTATGGACAAGGGTCACGTTCTTCCTTTTGTTTTTTATCGCGTACTCAAGTGCTTTTCTCACAAGTCTCGTTGATCTGAACCTGCTTATCGGCTTGATTCCGATGCCGGTATCATCCGTAAGATTAATGGCGAAGTTTTCGGAAATGAATTTTCTGACCATTGACGCTTCAGGTGAATCGTATTTCCATTCTATCCCTGTGTAAAGATCTTCGGTGTTTTCCCTGAATACTATCATGTTCATTTTTTCTGGATTTTTTACTGGTGAAGGGACCCCTGGAAAAAATTTGACAGGCCTGATGTTCGCGTAAAGATCGAAATACTGTCTAAGTGTCACATTCAGGCTCCTGAAGCCACGGCCTATGGGTGTTGTCAGCGGACCCTTAATGGAAACGACACACTTCTTCAACTGATCCAGGGATTCCTGCGGAAGATGCTTTCCAGTGGACTCCATCGCCTCTTCTCCGGCCAGCACTTTCTCCCATACTATATTTCTGTCTCCATTATAGGCTATTTCCAATGAAGCATTGATAACTGAAATTGATGATTTTGTTATATCCGGACCTATGCCGTCTCCCTCAATATATCCGATGGTTGGATTATTCGGGATTTCGAGACTTTTACCTTCCGAGACCTTAATGTAACTCATGATCGTCTACAAGGGATTGTTTATTGATTTTTATATTTTGCATTCACATGGCATTTATAAAATCTGAACCTTTGAAAATCATATTCCGTGTGAGGAAACGCGTTTGTAGAAACACAAAACAGGATACCTGTTATGCAGTTATTTTTACTACGAAACATTTTAGTACCATTGGCACCAAAAAATTTTCAAGTTTGGGACACACTGGAAATACTACCTCCAAAGTCTAACTAATTTTCAGTCTTAAACCTCTTTGCAACGGGAATGTAAGTAAGAAACATTATAAACAAAGATACTATGAATTGTGAGTGGAGCCAGATAATTATCTCGCAGGCGTTCACTGTTTCCCTGTGTTTCCCAAAATATCTGCTAAACTTCAATTGGTGAACCACTTGCCACCGTTTATCTGGAAAGTCCTCCTATTTGGATTGTGAAAAAATGATAAGTGCTGTTCTTGGTATGCAGTTTGGTGATGAGGGGAAGGGTAAAATTACGGATTTCCTGAGCGACAGGTTTCAGGTAGCAGTCAGATTCAACGGAGGAGGAAATGCTGGGCACACTGTTGTTGTTAATGGAAAGACTTACAAGTTCCATCTGGTTCCTTCCGGTTCCCTGAGGTGTGAAACCGTGGTTCTGGGAAATGGTATGGTAATTGATCCACATGCATTGGTCCAGGAAATAGATAATCTTAGAGGTTCACAGTGCAAAGCCAGTATAAAGATCAGCAAGATGGCACATGTTGTTACCCCTATGCACAAAGTCCTCGACAGGAAGGAAGAAGAAATAAGATCAAAACTTAGCATAGGAACAACAGCACAGGGGATAGGCCCAACCTATGAGGACAAGTATGCCAGGACCGGTATAAGAATGGTTGACCTGCTGAGTGCTGAGATACTGAGGGAAAAGATAGACATTATATTCAGGATGAAAGAAGGTCTCCTGAAGGATACTGAATTCTCGAGCCCTTCTGCAAGAGAAACAATGGTTCTAGACCTGTTCAGGAGCGGAAAGCTTCTTGAACCATACATGGAATACACCGAGGTTACTGTCAGGCAGCTTTATGATGAGGGTAAAAGCATTCTTTTTGAGGGTGCACAGGGAACCATGCTGGACATTGACTTCGGAATGTATCCTTTCGTCACTTCTTCCAATGCACTGGCCGGCGCCCTTTCCCTAGGTGCTGGTTTCTCGTTCAGGAAGGTGGACTACGTAATTGGAGTGGTTAAGGCGTACATGTCGAAAGTTGGAGCTGGGCCTTTCCCGACAGAGATTCAGGGTGATGATGCCCATAATCTGCGAGAACTTGGCCACGAATATGGCACCACAACCGGGAGACCTAGAAGAGTCGGCTGGCTCGACATTCCGCTTCTTAGGTACGCCATAAAAATGAATGATGCCGATGCTCTGGCGATCACTAGGCTGGATACGCTCGGGGAAATGGATAAAATCAGGGTATGTGTGTCTTATAAAAAAGATGGTAAGGAAATAGATTACGTACCCAGAACATTTCGTGAAATGGATGATCTTGAACTGAAATATACGGATATCAAGCCCTGGGGAAAAATCAGTCAGAGCGTAATCAAAGAACACAACTTTGCGGTTCTTCCAGAACCCATGAAGGATTACATAAAGCTAATAGAGAATCATCTGAAAGTACCAGTAGATGTGATCTCACTTGGCCAGGGGAGAGAAAACACCCTGGTGAGAGAGGGATCAAGGCTCAGAGATCAAGAACCATTTTTACAGGACAGTGATCAGAGCCTCTGACATTAGCCAGGATCTCCGACGAAATTACTCTGCTGCGGAGCTCGTCGGAAACTACAAAATAATCAATTCTCCATCCGATATTTCTTGATCTGGCATTGAATCTGTAGGTCCACCATGTATAGTTTCCCGGTTCGTTGTTGAACATCCTGAATGTATCTGCATAACCGTTATGAAGGAATTCTGTCATCCACTCTCTTTCCTGAATGGTGAAACCGGCGTTATTTATGTTATCCGCCGGTCTGGCAATGTCGACTTCCATGTGCGCTACGTTAAAATCCCCACAGATAACAACCGGTTTCACCTCTCTAAGGGAATTACAGAACTTGTGCAACGTCCTGTTAAATTGAAGTTTAAATTCAAGACGGTTGAGATCTCTCCCGGAATTAGGGAAATATACGTTCAAAAACCAGAAGTTTTCAAATTCAATCCCACATACTCTTCCTTCCCCGTTAAATTCAGGAATTCCGGTTGAGTCTATAACCCCGAGAGAAGGAAACCTGTTGAGGATTGCAGTTCCGCTGTATCCTTTTTTCCTGGCGGGATTCACAATGATCCGGTAATCCAGTTCTTTTATTTTAGCCGGAATATCAGATTCTCCCGCCTTGATCTCCTGAAAAGCAACGATGTCAGCATTTGATTCTGTGATGAATTCCACTAGGTTGCCCTTTGCTGCTGCACGTATACCGTTAACATTCCATGATACGAGGGAAATCAGCATGGTGACCCTTAAGATACCCCGTGAGGATTAATTTTTCCCAATACTGTACATGGAAACTGACAGATTTAGAAACAAGATGAATTTGGAATGAATGACAGCTTCCAGCCATGGAGTACGTAATATATTTGTGCCAAAGTTGGATTAGTTATATTATATGTCAGTAGAAACAAAAATTATAGATCTACTAGGAAAAAAAGTTTTTTACAGATACACTGGCAATCCCGAAAGCAATGGAAAAATCCTCCTCACTCATGGGATGAGATTCACTTCAGAGGACTGGCTCAGGCACGATCTGCTGGATAGAATAGCTAAACTTGGTTTTGAAGTATATGCCATCGACTATCCTGGATTCGGGAAATCTGAAACAAACGAATCTGCAGATATATCATCGTCTCCATCAGGTGCCGGGAATCTTTTAGGAGAGTTTACCAGAAAGATCGGCGGAAACTGGGCAAGCATCGTTGGCCCTTCCATGGGAGGAATGATTGCCCTGTCAGCAGTTATATCCAATCCTGACAGATTCCGATCTGCAGTTGTGATTGGAAGTGCCGGTTTTAACGTCCTTAAGCCATGGCTCGCAAACATCAGGATTCCGGTTTTGATTCTATGGGGAGAAAACGACACTGTCGTTGATCCTGCGGTAGGCAGGAAATTTCAGGAGATTATACCACATTCCACGCTGCACATCCTGAAATCTGCCGGTCATGCAGCCTATCTCGATTCACCGGATGAGTTTCTTGGCCTCTTGAATGATTTTCTTCCCGGTATTACGGGCAAAAGCGATATCTGATTATAAAAAACGTAAAATTTGTTAAAAAATCTGAGATAAAAATTAAAAATTATTGGTATATGTTCCTAGGACACACTTATTGTTCCAATGTTTGGCGTGAACATATACTGTCCGGCAGTAATCTGGAGATCGGTAGTAAGGTTAAATTCTATTACCAAGTGAACAGTTGATCCTGCGGTTATGTTAATGGGATGTGTCAGGAACGCGAATGGCGCCTTCATATGAATTGATGTGTTGGTCCCTGAAATAACAGCGTGGACACTGGTAATGTAGAACCTGAACTGAGTGTATTTTCCGGCTTTCAGAGTGATGTTATTCAGGAAAGTTGGGTTGCTCATAGTGACTCCCAGTATGTTTATCGTCACCGGCTTAAGCGTTATGTTCTGCCATCCTGATGTGTTGGAATGCGCTGATATGTTGGAGAATGTGATGTAAACTGCACTCACTCCAGAAATTCCGGCGTCTGCTGCCGAAATCTGCATAGTTCCGGTCTGGTTTCCTGACAGATTGCCGCCGTACACATAGTAAATCCCCGCCCCTACAAGAGCAATGACCACTATTGCAGCAATTAGTGTCTTCTTTAGTTCCATAGATGTTTTATTATTAAAGTAAGATAAAGATTTTGGTACAACCTGTTTTTGAGAAAAACCTTAATCCTGAGCTTTCCTATGCTAACCTGATACAGTATGGATAATGTTGAAGCCGAACCCCATGGAAGGAGAGTTATAAGGGCACCAAGAGGGAAGCAGATCAGTGCCAGAGGATGGCAACAGGAGGCTGCTATCAGGCTTTTAATGAATAACCTCGATCCGGAAGTTGCAAAAGATCCTGATAACCTGATAGTTTACGGCGGAAAAGGTAAAGCGGCGAGGAACTGGGAAAGTTTTGACGAGATCATAAACATGCTCAAGGAGTTGTATAACGACGAGACTCTGCTGATTCAGTCAGGAAAGCCTGTTGGGGCATTTAAGACAACAAAATACGCCCCTAGAGTACTGATCTCCAATGCTCAGATAGTTCCCAGATGGGCCACTGATGAAATTTTCTGGGAGCTGGAGAGAAAAGGACTGACAATGTTCGGTCAGATGACTGCTGGAAGCTGGATTTACATCGGAACGCAGGGGATCCTTCAGGGAACTTATGAGACCCTGGCAGCCATTGCGAGAAAAGAATTCAGCCAGGGAGACCTTAAGGGAAAGTGGGTTCTGTCATCCGGACTAGGTGAAATGGGGGGAGCCCAGCCCCTTGCCATCACGATGAACAACGGAGTCGGGATAATTGTTGAAGTCGACCCGTCAAAGATAGACAGGAGGATCAAGGACAAATATCTCGACATCCGGACTGACAGCCTGGATGAAGCATTAAAATTGAAAAATAGAGCCCTTGAGGAGGGAAAATCATTATCGATCGGTCTGCTGGGAAACGCTGCAACAGTTTTCACGGAACTTGCAAACAGGAACATAGTTCCAGACATAGTATCTGATCAGACGGCGGCCCACGACATAAACATAGGCTACATACCGGAATGCTGTGATGTCAGAAAGGCAGAGGAATTCAGGAATAGTGATCCTGAAGGGTACAGGCAGGAAGTCTACAAATCCATCGTGAAAGAAACGAAGGCCATTCTCAGGTTCAAGGAACTGGGATCGAAGGTATTTGATTACGGCAACAACCTGAGAACCAGGGCTTTGGAAGGTGGGCTCAAAAATGCCTTTGACATTCCGGGATACGTTCCAGCGTACATAAGAGATCTATTCGCAGTTGGTTCAGGGCCCTTCAGGTGGGTTGCTCTATCCGGAGACCCGGAGGATATATACAAAATAGACGATGCAATAATTCAAAACTTCGGATACGACGAACAACTGGTTAAATGGCTGAAACTTGCAAAGGAAAGAGTTCATTTCCAGGGGCTTCCTGCAAGGATATGCTATGCCGGATATGGCCTGCGGGAGAAGATCGGACTCCTGATAAATGACATGGTGAAAAAGAATATTCTTTCCGCGCCCGTGGCAATCGGACGGGATCATCATGACACGGGGTCTGTAGCATCTCCCTTCAGGGAGACGGAAGGGATGCTTGACGGTAGCGATGCCATAGCCGACTGGCCAATATTGAACGCTCTTCTTAATGCTTCATCCGGAGCAACATGGGTATCCGTGCACCACGGAGGTGGGACCGGCATCGGGAATTCGATTCATGCAGGTTTCGTCATAGTTGCTGATGGTACCGCTGATGCCGAGGAAAAAATCAGCAGGGTATTGAATGCTGACCCCGGAATAGGAGTAATCAGGCACTCTGATGCAGGATACAGAAGTTCCAGGAGCCTTATCCAACGTGGAGTGAAATTCAAGACGCCATATTTCGAGCATCGTAAAGAAAAATAATCATTCACAAAAATTTGTCAGGAGTTATGGAGCAGGGATTGACACGGGCTATGAAGCCTATCCTCTCCACATCCCGATACCAAATCCAATTATAAAGACCATAATTGAAAAAGATATTATAAGCGACCCAAAGTGAATCGTGGTTGCATAAACTTCTATGGCGTGAACAATCGAAGATATGGATACATTTGGAACGAACGTGAGCCCAAGGAAATAGGCAA
>JAJZOM010000181.1 GCA_021811505.1 Thermoplasmata archaeon
CTCTAGATGGAAAACTCCTGGACGATTTTGTAAAGTTTATGCCGGACGCAAATGAAAAAGAGATTATAACCGGGAAAGGAGATCTTTTTCTTGATGCTGAATTCAGAAAAAGACTTGATGACCTGAATCGGAACACTATCCTTTTTACTGGCTTTTTCACCGAGATCCAGATATTACGCACTGCATTTTCCTGCGCGGATTATGGGTATTTTGGCGTCGTCGTGTCCGATGCTACATCCACATATTCGGAGAGAATTTATTACGAAGCCCTTGATGTAATCTCTCAGGCTGTGGAAGTGGTTGATACCAGAGATTTGATGAGAATTTGGGTACAGTCAACTTCACATACCTGACGAAATAGCCTATCTTGAATACCGAATAGTTCAGATATGCTGAACCTGGGAAAAAATACTCTTGCGACTGAAGCGGGCTACATTCGTAGATACCGGGTTCCTCCTTACCAAAGGGTTGGGATATCCTTGTAAGACTGAATGAGTGTTACCATTTTTGCCCGGTAATTCTTTCAAACATAGTTACATAAAGATCAGACGTTTTCTTAACAATGTCATCAGGCAGACTCGGAATTTGAGGTTCCTCTTTCTTATTTTCTCTGGCCAGATAGAGTTCCTTGTGGTATCCTATCGACCTGTAATACTGTCGTACAGATTCCTTGCTTAACTCTATGATGTTGCCCTGATCGTAAGCTGGTTTGTCCCAAAAACGATCCTCGTCAGCGGTTCCGAATGTATCAACGATTATAGGTTCCCTGCCTGCACCAAATGCGAATTCCTTCTTGCCATCCACATGAATTAGGCCCCTCTGCAAGACCTGTTTGTTGATTCTCCTGTCGATCTTGAGAATTGTTTCACGTACGTTGTTCAGTTCAGAACCTGACATACCGCCAATCTCGATTGCCTCACCCTTGGTGAGAACCCTGTCAAATTTTTCATATTTGGTTGTTACCTCGAAATAAGGATCATCGAGTTCCTCTCCGTACTTCGGTACGTGATTGAGACCGAGGTTTTCCGGGGTAATCTTACCTTTACTGACACGATCGAATAATGTCCCGGCAACGTAATATCTGACAACGAATTCTAGAGGTATAACGTATTCAACTTCGTACGGATTGCCTTTTCCTTCCGGGACATAGAATTTCTTTACCCTCATTTCATTCTTTGAAGGCATCTCAATGAAATGTGTTGGGATCCTTGCGGAATCCCTGGCCACGTTAAACCAGTAAGCAGAAGTTCTGCAGAGAGATTCTCCTTTGTTGGGAATGAGATTTGGGATCATTTTGTCAAAAACCGATATTTTATCAGTGAACCTGAAAAGAAGAGTCTCACCCTCATCATAAACTTCCTTCACTTTTCCTACACGAATAAGTTCCATTTATTATTAATCGCAATGATTTAATAATAACTTTTGCCCCGTGTAAAAAAATAATGATGACATAATTATACATTATTGCATTGACCGGTTATTGACTAAGACTGAGGACTGGATAAAGTTACTTGATCGTGTAATTAAGAATGATGACCTCAAGGAACAGAAGAATGCGGAAATTGAACGATGCATTGATCTGATCAGGCAGGGAGTGGGCAGAAATGACATTCAGGCTAAGATTGGAAAAGGGAAAACCGAGAGTGATATATTGTATGAACTTGCCCGATCCAGAATTTCCGCATCAGGTAAATATAGCATGTGGAACCGATTATGGCTTGATCATTACCTGTCCAGCTACTCAACACCTGAAATAGTTTGTAAATACCGTTCTGGCAGGATCAAGGATTCCAGGGTTATCGATGTTGGCACAGGTTCAGGCATTCAGGCCATATTTCTATCACAGACAAACGATAAAACAACCAGCATTGACATTAAGCCGGAGAGAAGTAAAATGGCACGGCTAAATTCCATGGAGTACAAGACCGGGAATCTTAAATTCCTGACTGGTGATGTTTACAATCTGTCAGAGTCCTTTGAAATCGATGAAAACACTGTAATTTTCAGTGATCCGGAAAGACCCCCGACTACGGCGGAGAGAACAATGAATCAACTTATACCATCTCCGGAAAATCTGATCAGAGTATTTGGTGACAGAACCAGTAACTTTGTTTTTGATCTTCCTCCTCAGATGAGAATGTCCAACATAGGAATAGAAGGTGAGAAAGAGTATTTGTCAATTGACGGGCAGTTGAACAGACTGACGCTATACTGCGGTAACGTCGCGGAAGACGAAGTCTCAGCAACAGTTTTGCCTTCAAACTACCGGATTACCGGTGAACCTGAAGAAATAGAGTTTCCTTCTAATCCTGTAATAACCGACATAATAGCAGTCCCTGATGTAGCTATCACATATGCGATGCTTCTGGGAAAATTATCCGAGCACTATCCGATTACCGCATCGTGGAAGGATAACCGGAGAGCTGTGTTCAGTGCTGAAGAACACATGAAAGGATTCCCGGGATACCAGTACCGGGTCCTGTCAAGGGTAGACAGTTCAAATGTGAACCTGGAGCTGAGGCGTTTAAACTCCCGCAGAGTTTTCCCACGTTTCCTGATAAAGGACAGCGGGTATTATGAAATTAAGCGAAAATGGGAAGATGGCCTTACCGGAACAAATGATATTTATGTCTTCAGGAAGGGAGAAATTTATTTCCTATGTGAAGAAGTAATCTGACCTTGCTGGAATAAGCGTTAGTTGAACATAATGCAAGAGTAACAAAGTAAGAGTCGTGCCCATGGCACCGTTCACGGATCGGGCTGCCTGACGGAATAAGATGTAGATGAAGCGATTACAGCGAAGTATATTGTGCGCGGTAGAAGTCCTAACGCAGGATAGACATAAAATTTAAAGCTGTTAATCCATTCTTAGCGGTAGACTAAAATCATTACCTATGTTTTTATAGCTCGTAAAAATTCTAAGTGAGATCGAAATGCTTGAACTATATTCTAAAGCGAAGCTTCCTACTATGGCCGGAACCTTCGAGATCTATACATTCAAATGGGAAGACAGTAAAGACCATGCAGTCCTTGTTAAGGGTGATGTCATGAACGCCCAAAACATCCCCGTTCGAATTCATTCGGAATGTTTCACCGGCGATGTTCTGGGATCCCTTAGATGTGACTGCAGGGATCAGTTGATGAGGTCGCTGGTCTATCTTGGAAAACAGGACGTCGGGATGTTAATATACCTGAGACAGGAGGGACGTGGAATTGGGCTCCTGAATAAGGTGAAAGCGTACGATCTGCAGGATCAGGGATACGATACCGTCGAGGCTAATCTTCTTCTCGGCCTGCCTGTGGACCGGAGAGACTACACTTATGCTGTTGAAGTTCTGAGGTATTTTAACATACATTCAATAAAACTTATAACGAACAATCCGGCTAAAGTTGACTTCCTCAGTGGCAACGATATCGTGGTCTCTGAGAGGATACCCATAAAAAGCACTCCCACTCCTTATGATGAATTTTACCTTTCCACGAAAAAAGTAAGGATGGGTCACCAACTCTAGTCAGATATTTATATAATTTAGGTAAATTCCTATTGAATGGCAAAGTATAATTCAATTTTGACAAATGCCCCTGAAGGCGGAGTCAGCTATGAAAAATTCGAACTGGACATTAGTGGCTTTGAAGTGAATCTTAAACCGCTACTCACAGGAATATGCGGCACCGATCGGGGCATAGTCTATGGATCGCTTCCCTTCGCGTACAATCCTCACGGTTCTTCCAGACTTGTACTTGGACACGAGAGCCTGTGCCGCGTCACAGATGCATCTTCGAACAATTTCGGAATAAAAAAAGGCGATTATGTTATTCCTATGGTTAGAAGACCTGGCAAATGCCTGAACTGTCTGGCAGGCAGATCGGATAACTGTTCTGACGGAGACAAGCATGAAGCAGGAATAACAGGTCTCCACGGATTCATGAGAGAGGAATTTGGAGATTCCGCAGAATATCTTGTGAAGGTCCCTGATCCAGAGATAGGTGATGTTGCAGTCTTGACTGAACCCCTCAAAAACGTATGCAAGGCATTCGAGGTTTTCGACACCGTCTCAAGGAAATCAATATTCACGGATAGTGCGGGAACTTATCACGAGAAAAAAAGTGTTGTTGTAGGAACCGGAAGTGAAGCTTTTCTGTTTGCTCTTAAGTCCATTGATTATGGTTTTCAGACATATATTACCAACAGGCATGGCCTGGATGATGTAAAGGACGAGTTTGTACAGAAAACTGGCATGAATTTCTACGACTATAGTTCTAGCGTCGAGCCTGAAAAAGATGGATTCGATCTGGCAATTGACACCAGTGGCGATCCGTCGACAATATTCAGATTTCTAAGGAAGTTGAATAACAACGGAATTCTGGTACTCTTCGGAACCAACGGAAAAGCTCCCCCAGCCAATCTTGACGGGAGCGACATAGATCACATAATAGAAAGAAACATCGCTGTAATAGGTTCAGTTGACGGTGCCAGAATTCATTACGAAAAGGCACTTCAGGATCTGACCAGATGGAGATATCAGTACGGTTCAGCTCTTCAGAGCATGATAACGGATAAGGTCAGCCCTGAAGATACTCAGATATTCACAAAAAAACCATCAGATGAAATAAAAACAGTGATAGACTGGAGTTGAAGAACATAAAAACTGGAGTAGTAGACTCAAAGGCGATCGGACAGAGGATCAGGGCCGATATTGAGAAGAACCTTGAAATCCGGGGCAAACGCGGTTATCTTCCGGGAATCGCTATTGTAAGAGTTGGCAGAGATCCTGCCTCAGAATTTTATTTTAATGCAAAAATCAAAAGAGCGAAGGAATTCGGAATAGAGGTAATCGCAACAACACTTGAGGAAGATGCCCGGGAAAAGGAGGTCCTTGAATGCCTGAAGGAACTTTCTAACGACAGTACAGTCCATGGAATTTTGCTGGAAAGTCCCGTCCCTGGGCATCTCGATTACAAGAAACTTGTTAATACAATACCATTTCAGAAGGACATTGACGGCGCCACAGATATCAGCCTTGGCAGACTTATGTCCGGAGAAGAAACGCTTGTAGCTGCAACCCCTCTCGCTGTCATGGAGTTTCTTGGAGAAATTTCTCTCGAAAGCGGCAGCCTGGTCTCGATCATCAATCGTACAATAACCGTAGGGAAACCGCTGACAATGCTCCTCCTTAACGCTAATTACACTCCGGTTGTATGCCATAGCAGGACAAAGAATCTTAAGGAGATATGCAGAAGATCTGACGCAATTGTTGTGGCAGCCGGGCGACCCAGGTTTTTGGGACCGGAATACGTTAACAACAACTCAGTGGTGGTAGATGTTGGGATAAATTCCGAAAATGGAAAGATCGTCGGAGATGCTGATTTTGAGAGCCTGAAAGGAATTGTCAAAACTATAACTCCCGTACCAGGCGGTGTCGGATCCATAACCAGCCTTATCATTTTTAAGAATTTGTTGCAAGCTCAGGAGTTACAGGAAAAATTTTGATCGAGCATCCGGTTTAACACAGAAACATTCGGACTTAACATTAATAATGTTTATTTATTGACCGCCGATAAAGTTTAGTGGTAAATGCATGCAGGTTCAGGATGAAATTGACACGATAATCAGTTTTTTAAGGGAACAGATTGGCGATCGCAACCCGGTCATCGGAATAAGCGGTGGCATTGACAGTGCGGTTACCCTGATGCTCTTGGCGAAGGCTTTCGGGAAAGAACGGATTCATGCTTATTTTATGCCGGATGAAAAAACCCCTGAGAAAGACCGCCTAGATGTTGAAGCGCTCAGCAGAGTGAGTGGGGTCGGTATCGAAACCGTGAAAATAGATACTGTCGTTAATGCATTTAAGACGCTTCTTGAGGTGGATACCAGGGAAGCCCTTGGGAATATAAAATCAAGAACTAGAATGACCATATTATATTATTATGCAAATTCGAACGATGGAATTGTTGTTGGGACAACTAACCGCAGTGAGTATCTGATAGGGTATTACACTAAATTCGGTGACGGAGGCTGTGACATTGAGCCCATAATACACCTTCTTAAGTGGCAGGTGAAAAAGTTGGCTTCAGCACTCAATGTACCAGAAAGTATAATCAACAAGAAACCTTCCGCAGGATTGTGGGAATCCCAGACAGATGAAACTGAACTTGGAATATCATATGATGAACTTGATGAGATCCTTACAAACATGTTTGTTGCAAAGTCCGGTTCAGGTGGAGAAATTTACCATAAGGTGAAGGAGATGTACGATAATTCAATGCATAAAAGGTGTATGCCGAAGTCTTTGTTGACTTAAGAGGAAGTGATGATCTCAACATTTGCTGTACAGTATTACCAGATAAGTCTGATTCTCATACTTGCAGCATTTGCCATACCCATATCGCGAAAAATCGCAGTAGCTGATATCCCAATCCTGATCATTCTCGGAATAATTTTCGGCCCAGGCCTGGAAATAATTAACAATAATTTTGCTTCCCAGTTTCTCACTCAGTTCGGCGGGCTTGGCGTTGGACTGCTTGGAGTCATGATCATACTCTACTATGAAAGCCATCACATGAATTTCCGAATTATCCGCAGG
>JAJZOM010000141.1 GCA_021811505.1 Thermoplasmata archaeon
TGGGCCATAAGTCATGAGTAGGGGGGTTCACTGTCGTAGAAAACGGCAGATTATAAGAAGTGGTGTCAAGAAGATGGACATTTACATAAGGATGCAGAATTAACATTGTATAGAAAAGGATTTCAATTCAAATCACAATTACTCCCAATCACAGGAGTTAGGTCCCTTGGGGGGATTATATGAATGTAGACGGTAGAAAGGCTAGAATTATTCTTATTGGAGGGATACCAGGAGTAGGAAAATCAAGTATTTCTGGATATTTAGCCAGAAATCTGGGCATAGATATAGTCCTGTCTGGCGACTATCTCAGGGAATTTGTAAGACCTCTGTGTTCTCCGGAGCACAATGGCCTGCTCAACATGAGCGTCTACGAATCCTGGAAATTTTTTGGAGATGAGACGAAAAAAAACATAGAGAAAGGATTCCTCGCGCAGGGAGAGTTACTCAACAGAGGACTGAACGCCGTACTTAATAGAGCTGTGGAGAATGGCGAGCCCATGATAGTGGAGACCCTGTATTTCATACCTGGCCAAATTGAACAAAAAATTCTACATGAAATTATGCCACTTTACCTCTATATCTCTGACAAGGATTTGAATTCACAGAGGCTGTTGGAAAGACAGCAATATACTCACTTCAAGTCTTCTGGCCAGAGACTATCAGATCAACTGTCCAGATACCGTGTCATGATGGAATATTCACTGTCTGAATCAAAAAAATACGGTATCCCGGTATTTGACAACATAAATTACAATGACACGAGAGAACATATACTGGAATACATTAGATCAAAGGACTGATTTAAAGTGTCTGAATCGAAAGAAGTGGGGCAGCTTATAGAACGAAGACTCCGAGACAAGGGTATTTTCCATCCAATCGTGGAACACCGGAGTGAACTGGAAGAAGGAAGAATAACTTCCGGTTATGGGTATCCCATTATCGGCCTCGAAAAGTTTCTTGGTTATTTTGACAAGTCAGTGAATATTGCCAATTTCCCATCTATTTCCATGCTTACAGATTTCAGCCATTCTACTGCATTTTGCAAATATGTAAAGGAAGGTGGACAGGATTCTGTCATTCTGGATGGAAAAGTTGAAAGAGGCTATTCCGAAAAGGCAGTCCGTGCACTGGAATTCTTTAAGGATCTGGGAGAGATAACCGGATCCTTCAAATTCTATATAGAACGCAAGAAAAGATATAGTGAAGCAAAGGGTCTTGGAGAGTCTGCTGCGGTAGCTGCTGCAACGGCTAGGGCGCTGGTATCGAATGTGTTTGGAGAAGAGGGCCTTAAAGATATATCTCTTACCTCGAGATTTGCAAGACTGGTATCAGGTTCCGGTACACGCTCTGTTTCCGGAGCAATTTCATTATGGCTTTCTTATCCGTATATTATGGAGAACCACAGTTTCGGAATGAGAGTTGCAGAACCTGGAAACAAGATTCACTTCGGGGCATTCCCGTTACAGTCGAAATGGGTAACCGACAATGCCCATCGCGTGGCCGAATCGTCAGAATTCTATGGTAGGTGGATTTCTGCAAAATTCCAGGAAATCATTTCAGAATTAGACAATGATTTCGACCTGGAGTACCTTATGAAACGTGCTCAGCAGGAAATGTTCACACTCAACTCGATAATCATGTCGAGAGGATTTTTCATTCAGACAACACAGAGCCTTCCGATAATCAACGATCTCAAAATATTTCAGGAAAAGAACGCGGGCATCTACTTTACTGCCGACACCGGCCCAAGCATAGTTGTCATGTCCCAAGACAGAAAGCTGATACAGCAGTTTGTGGAAGGCAGGCAGGAAGAATTCATCTGGGGTTCCATACCGGAAAGAGATCCCCCTGAAGACGAGTCCGTAAAAAAGAGAGCCCTGGAATATTTTAGGCTGAAATAGTTTACAACCGGCTGGATACTGGCCAATTTTTGAACACGATGTAGATTCGATAATCCGTTCAGAAATCTTCTATACGGGATGCCAGGTAGCTGCTCACCCCGAAGAGCACTGCTGCCCCTATTCCCATCAGTATTATGTCAAGAGCCACACTGGAAGCATCGTTGAATATCAATATTGAATTCAGGGCATTGATGAAATAAGTCAGAGGAAGGAACGAAGAGATAGTGAGCAGAAATGGCGGCATAAACGAAGTGGGGAAAAACACTCCGGAAAGGAAAAGCATAGGAAAGAAGATTAAATTCCCGATTATACTAGCCGTTTCCTCGTTTTTAGTTGCAATTCCGGCTATAAGGCCCAGGGAAATGAATATGAGCATACCGAAAAATATTGTAATAGCAGCAACAATCACGTTGACAGGGGACAGTGAAATTTTTATGCCGAAAAATAGAAGGCCAACAACGTACAGTATGAGGTCAGAGATTAGCGTAATAACATAGAAAAAGAGTGTTGAGGAAGCCAACCACTCACTCTTCGTTAAGCCGGAAAATGAAAGTTGCCTGAAAATTTTCTTCTGCCTGTAGTTAGGCACCTGATAAATGGTTGTAAAAACTCCGTTCAGCATTGTGAATCCAATCAGACCAGGAAGATAATAGTCGACTGGTTTTGGAATGGTTGCTGAAATTGGAAGACTGTCAATGTTCACTTTCACAGACTGGCTGTTGGAGCCTCCATAATACTGGAGGAGTATATTGTTTATCAGAAGATTGACCGATGAAGAATACTGGCTGGACGGATTGTGGTAATACCGAATGAAAATTGAATTATTATGATAATTAGCCGTAAAGTTAGCCGGTATAACTATACCCTGATCAATTGACATATGGGATGCAGCCGAAGATATGTTCTCGTTATTCCCGATTATCTTGATACTGAAAAGATCTGTATGGTTAAGCACGTTGACTAGGCCCCAAGACTGTTGCCCTGGATCAAGATTCTGGACGATTAAGTTAGTTTTATTGGATGTCGTGCCTCCGAAAATAGAGCCGAAGATAAGCATGAGTATCAATGGGAATATTACCACAAAGAAGACCCCGGATTTAGATCTCAGGAATGATATGCTATGCAGCCTGAAGTAACCAAGAATCCTGTTAATTTTCATTGGAATTATCTCCGTTAACCATTCTTATGAACACGTCCTCAAGACTTTCTCTTTTAAGGGTAAGATCTGTAATATTTATTCCCAATTGCCTGAATTTTTCGACCACGCTGAAGAATTGTGCATTCTCGGTAAGGCTGATTGTTACGCTATTACCCTGGATCGTGTAATTTACTCCAAGGTCAATTCCCCTCATTACCGTTTGATCGTCTACATGCACAACCATGGTGTCGTGGTCATGATTCTCTCTCACGATATCCGACGGAGAACCATTGGCTACTATTTCTCCATGATTTATAATAGAAACATAATCAGCAAGATTCTCCGCTTCTTCCAGGTAGTGTGTTGTCAGCACTATGCTTTTACCACGTTTCTTCAAGTCACCAATAACCTTCCAGATCGTTCTTCTGGAGATTGGGTCAAGTCCAGCTGTGGGTTCATCCAGAAATATGACTTCAGGGTCATTTACCAGTGACATGGCAAGGCCCAGCTTCTGCTTCTGCCCCCCAGATAATTTTTCAAATACGGTATTGGATTTATCATCCAGCTCGACCATCGCGAGCAGTTCCATCGGGTCGGATTCCGCTGACATTGAACCAATGTAGAACCTGAGAGATTCCATTGGAGTCACGTTATTTATGAAGTTGAAGTCCTGTGGTAGTATTCCTGCGATGTTCAACAGTGCCTTCCTGTCTTTTCCCGGATCGATACCTAGAATAGATACAATGCCAGAATCTCTCGTCCTTACTCCTTCCATGATTTCTATGGTGGTGGTTTTACCTGCGCCGTTTGGTCCAAGAAGGCTGAATATCTCGCCCTTTCTGACATTGAATGATATGCCGTTAACTGCAGTAAAATTGCCGTATGATTTCTTGAGATTGCGAACTTCGATAGCGTAATCTGGCACTGTATCCCCTATCCTCAACCACGATTATAACTATTACTGTCAACGGCGTAAACAATCCACATTTATGCTGATTCTTTACTCTCCTGAGACCAGAAGCCCCACTCTGAAAACTTTATGTTCGCTTGACTAAACACCCATGGCGTTAAGACGGTGTTTCGACGAATCCCTAATATGTGTTGATCCAATGGAAGGATGGAGAAAAGAATTGATTGACCATCCCGCCTTTGTTGAGAGCGTCTATAAAGATATTCCAAGATTACCTGTTTCAGTTCTCTCAATGGTATCTTCAAGGTTCGGTATAGCAGAGGTCGTGGATTTCAATCCTTCAGGCGATAGTTCTGAAAAGAACATTCCGTGGGCCACTATTTCCAGGGCAGTTCTTGCAAGAGATAACTACATGTGCAGGCTATGCGGAAAAACATCACTCAGTCCGATAGACAATTCGAAGAATTACAACAGGGTGCATTTTGAGGTCGAGGTACATCATATTGTGCCCAGGAAGAACAAAGGCTCGGATTCCTTCAGGAATCTTGTAACTCTGTGTGAAGAATGCCATCACAGGACGTTCTCAAATAATTACGCAGGAGTTCCAGTGAGCGTGCGAAGGGACCTTTTCAGTTATGAACGGAGAATAGAATTTGTCTTTCCTCCGGATAATAACAGTTCTTATGAAGGTGACAAAAAAATAGGCTTGGTACTGGATCACGAGAGGATCTTTGATCCGGATGAGCATTTGTATCGCGTAATGCCTTTATCCGGTGCCAAGCTGAAGGTTTCATTAGCTTCACTGACCATAGACCAGTATAGGGATGTACTTTCCGAAATAATAAGATATAATTCTGTGAAGGATTATGCCACCCTCACTGCAAACGTTTCAGGTAAAGAAACTGCCGTAAGGGTTCTCATCGACGCTGACGATACCCCGTTGATTTAGATCACAAACTCTTCCTTATCAACTTCTCTTTTTGAAACGCTAAGAGCTGATGTCTTGATTTTCAGTCCTCCGAAGAGAGTAGTGTTTTCTCTGTTTGAATATATGCCTTCCACTATTCTACCAATTGCATCCCCTTTCAGTATTCCACTTCCGCTGGTACCGGTAGCAACAATAATGTTGAGGTCTTTGAATATATACGGCGTTCCGTCTATTGTGTTATAGGCATAGTACCCTGCCCACATTCCGGTGAGCTTTGAATTTGAAAATGATGGAAAATACGCCTGAAGAATCTGAGACACACTGTTTTCGTAAAATGACCTTTCAGCCTCTGGATCTGCTTCAAGTGAGTAGTCCCTGCCGTAATCGTCCGATGACCCTACCCAGAACGCTTTATACTTGGGCGCCGGCCTGAGATACACGCCATACGATGGAAGTATGGTGAATGGCATGATAGATCCCTCATTCTGCTCCCATCCAAATAATATCTTTTCAACCTCTGCCCCCCCAATTTGAAATATCTGCCTCTTCTTGGGCCTGATGTGGCTGTCGATGCCTGTTGAATCGAGCAGCCCGGTGGTCCAGACGTCAGTGGCGCTTATGAAAACGTCAGCTTCCATGGGGCCATTGTTTGTCATTATGGACTTTAAATGTGTTTTCTGCCACAGGAATGGTTCCCCGGGATAATCGAGCGGGTTAACCGGCTCCAGTTTATATTGCTCGACCTTTGTGTTGAAAAAGAATTCGACACCCATCTTAACAAGTTCCTGGTAATAAAATTCGGCAACCAGTTCAGGTTCAATTATTCCGCAGTTTTCACCGAGTATGCCCACATCTATGTCACTTAGATTCAGGAGCTTCTTGTTTTCCGGATCAAGCTTCGTCCGGAGGTATCCTAAATCCGACAATGATCCTGAGTCTATGTGCTTGACCTTGGTTTTTCTGGAAAGTGTTTCGAGAACATCCAGTCTTAAGTCTGAGTTGTTCAAGAGGAAGAGGTAGCCAATGAACTTCATCCCAAGATCAAATTTCAAATCTTCCTGTATGTGCTTATAGAATTCGATTGAAGAATGAGAAAGCTTGAAATTAACTTCTGAAGAAAAAAGATCGCGAAAACCGGCAGCGCTCTTTCCGGTATTCCCCTGTGCAAATGTAGGAGCCATATCCACCACAGCAACCCTTACATCCGGATTGTTGTTTTTAATATGGTAAGCGGAGGACAGACCAACTATTCCGGATCCAATTATTATAACGTCGAAGCGTTTAGAAGGCACAAAGGGTAAAGACTAAAAACTTTAAAGATTTTCGCGGTACTTTCTTACGGCATAAATACGGAGAAAATTTGGAGCGAACAAGCCTATTCCACCAGCCTTCCCTTGTCCTGGAAGAGTTCCGTCGAAAGATACTTGAATCCGTTGTCAGGAAGAATCGCGACAATATTTTTCCCTGGCCCCAACTCTATGGCTTTCAACGTAGCAATATGCAACGTTACTGCTGCGCTCATCCCCAGGAGGAGTCCTTCCTCTCTGGCAGCCCTACGCCCTGTTTCGAACGCCTCCTGTTTTGTTTTTTCATCTATTTCAATCAGTTCATCCATTGCTTCGTATCGTACCAGTTTTGACGGGTTGGGTTCTTTT
>JAJZOM010000229.1 GCA_021811505.1 Thermoplasmata archaeon
TGAAACCGACGTGGAAAGGATGCGTTCCAGGATATTTTCCGATGCTCAATTAAGCTCACAGCTTCTTCGTATTTCTGTCAAACTTGACGAGAATATTCCAGACGATGCATTCCGTTCTCTCTCATCCCTGCGTTCGGAATTGATGGAAAACGCACTGTATGTAGACTGGCCGGAGGAATCAATGCTTCAGCCTGTAGGTTCAACTGATAATTTGCCGCCGGGCCTCATGTCCGATATGGCTGCTCTGCTCCACGCACTTTCTGAAGGAAAAATACCCGACGGTTATGTGAACTATGCCAACACAGACAAACAGGCTGTTCTTGAGGCCATGTCTCTGCTGAAACGTCTTTCAAAGGAGGGAAATTTCTGATAATTGAGGAGATCGCTGTTTGCAACTGGCGTTCATACAGGAAGTTGCATACATTCCGATTCGACCCGAGAATTAATCTGATAGTAGGAAGAAATGAGGCCGGCAAATCCACACTTTTCGAAATTATGACCAGATTGATGTTTGACAGGCACAATACAAAGAGTGAGGAAATAAGACTTGCACAGCCGCTGGGCAGTTCCCTTGGCCCTGAAGCATGGATGATTTTCACATCAGGTCAGAAACGATACAGGATCCACAAACGCTTTTTGCAGGATCCCATCAGTGAGTTCTATACCGAAATCAATGGAACGTGGGTCATGAACGATGATGGCGACACTTCTGATATGAAACTGAGGAAGATACTTGGAGGTGAAACGTCTCTGAAAGGCACCGCAAAACCTGAAAATCGCGGTCTTGCACAGGCCCTCTGGTATCTTCAGTCAGACGGGGCAGTTCCACAGAGTGAATGGAATGAAGGAGTAAAGCATGGTATACAGGGGCTGGTTAATCTTGCTGTCAAATCTGATGCCGAAGAGACGTTTCTCAGGAGACTTGAAACCGAATACAGAAAATACTGGACCCCTGAAGGCAGAAAACCGGCTAAAGGCGAAATCGCATCTCTTGAGGCAGAGATTGATGTGATGGAGAAGGAGCTCTCGGAGTTCCGGGAAGCTGAGTTGAGGCTTAACGGCTTTCGCCAGGACCTTGAAAGTTTGCTGGAGCATAAAAGGTTAAAATCCGTGGAACTGGAGGCTCAGCAGGCTGAACTGAAAACCCTGTCGAAGAAACTCGATGATGCAGAAATATATGAAAATGAACTGGCAGCATTGGAGTCAAATGCTGCGGAACTTGAAAAGAACCTGAGGGATCTGCAAAAGGACAGGAGCCTTATACTGGAGAACCGGAAGGAGATTCAATCTCTTGCGGAAGAAATAGCAATTCTGGAACAGAATCTCTCGGATGAAAAGAGAGAACTCAGGACAGTTTTGGAAAACACCGAAAGGTACAATGCTGATATTAAAAACAGACTGGAGCCTTCTCTGCAGCTGATAGAAAGAGAACTGAAGGGACTCCAGTCTGCCAGAAACTTGAGGAATCTGGAAAAAAACAGGAATATACTTGAAGATCATCTCAGAAGAATCAAAGCGCTGAAAAATGAAATTGAACTGAAGCAGCAGGATCTTTCCGGGCTTTCAGCACCTGATATCAGGGAGATCAGGAAGTTTGAAAGACTCAATGAAGATTTTGCAAATCTGAATGCTAAGATCGAAGCAAGTGCAGTACGTGTTTACTTTAAATGGCTCGGAGAGAGAAGGGATGTAACTGCAACACCGCCTGCCACTGCTGTTAATGCAGATGAATTCGTTGTAAGAGAGGCAACAGAGTTCAATATTCGCGGAGTGGGGACAATTACAGTTCGCAGCGGTGCTGAGGAGCTTAAGGAACTTCTCTCCAGGCATGATGATCTTAAAAAGAAAATCGATGGGCTGTATTCCAGATTTGGAGTGAATACATCAGATGAACTTATGAATCTCTACGAACGGCGCAGGGAAATTGAGGGTGCAATTGTCAACCTGAAACAGCGCCTTGACGATGTTGAGAGAGCCAATCCGGATGCTGAGACAGAACTCGAACGCGTTCTCAAAGGCATAGCTGAGGAGAAACGTTTCTCCACATTCTTCGAACTGAGCCCGGAAGACAATAAAGGAAGCGTGATCCGTGAAATGATACTGGAGAGGGAAGAGAAGAAGGAGAAACTTATTGGTGATATATCACAGACGCAGAAAACTGCATCAGACGAGAGGAAAAGGTATGAAGATCTGCAGAACGGAGTCATCTCAATTGCCTCCAAGCTCTCTGACAGAAGGGCCAGAAAACAGAAGGATGAAAATGAAATTGAAAGGGTTTTGAGAAATTATGGCACGTTCGACAACCTCGATAATTTAATTGCCGCCGCCGAAAATGACAGGAAAGCCAAAAGCGAAAGACTTGAAACGCTTCGCAAAAACTACGGTGAGAAGGTAACTGCTCCTAAAGAGAAATACAGCAGGACGGAAGCACTCATCGGCAGGCTGAAGGAGCAGATGCATGGCATCGATATAGAAACAAGCAGGCTGAATGCACTGATAGAGGGAGATGTCAGCAGGAAAGGGTATACAGCTATGGCCGACCTCGAAATAAAGCTGAATGCGGCTAAAAAACGGGTCAGGATGCTTCAGTTGCGTTCAGAGGGCGTCAGACTGCTCAAAGAACTTGCAGAGCAATATGAAAAGAGCAAAACAGAAGCTCTTTCTGCACCCGTAAGCCGGAAGCTGGATCCGTGGCTGAAATTTCTTACCGATGGCAACTATGGCGCATTGAATCTCGACTTGGAGCTGAAGCCGTCTTCTGTCTCAGTTCCTGTATATGAAAGCTCGATGCCCGTTGAAAGTCTAAGTCACGGCATGCGTGAACAGATCATTGTTCTGCTTCGCCTTGCAATAGGCGTTATTGCAAGCACGGAGGAGCGAAATCTAATTGTTATTGACGACAGGCTGGTCAATGCCGATACTGTCAGGATGAAAAGATTCTGTGACATACTGTCAGATGCTGCAAGGAGTTGCCAGATCATCATTGCGACCTGCAATGACACTCCCTATTCATCCCTGGAATCTAATGTAATACACGTACCGGCCGACGGTGCATGATACCACCGGATCGTCCCGGTCCATTGCAATCAGGTTATTAATCAGCCCGGGATTAGCGGATACATAAAACATATCCAACCGGAGGACAGCCTGTTGATTTCATGCGATGGTTTGACAAAGATTTACGGAAAGAGCGGCAGAAAAGCGCTCGATTCCGTCACCTTCACCACTTCAGGCAGAGGCATCTTCGTTCTCATAGGCAGGAACGGCTCAGGGAAGACGACTATGGTCAGAATATTTTCCACCGAGCTCGAGCCGACTGCCGGATCAGTGTCTATTGACGGTGTGGATGTTATCGGCAATCCCGCTGATATCAGGAAAAGGATTGCAATCGTTCCGCAGGAGGCAAGGACAGTTAACTGGATGACGCCGATGCAAACCGCTTTTTCATATCTTCTGTGGAGGGGATTCAGCAGATCGGAGGCGAAAGAAAGAGCAGCGCGCTCTCTTGAAGAGCTCGGCATGAATAAATTCGCAAACAGTCTGAACCGTACACTTTCAGGCGGCATGAAGAGGAAGGTACTTGTTGCAACCGTTCTTGCGTCTGAAGCAGACATTATTTTTCTGGACGAGCCCACAACTGGGCTTGATCCAATATCAAGAAAGGAATTCTGGGAAATTCTGCGCAGAACCTCAAAGGACCGATTTGTCTTCCTCACAACTCACTATCTGGAAGAAGCCGAAGCACTGGCTGATGAGATATGTATACTGGACAGCGGGAAGCTGATAAGAATTGGGACACTTCAGAGTTTGAGGAAAAGTATTGATTTCAATTTCAGTCTCAAAGTGCAAAAGGATCGGCCATTCCGCCTGCCTGAAATTGCGGAAGGAGAACTGTTTGACGGAACAGACGTTCTGCACATACTGACTGTTGAGGAAGAAGCATACAGCATTTCCCGGGATCTTGCCAAAATTGGCGTACGTTTTACTATAAATCCAGTCTCACTTGAAGACATATTCTTTTACCTTGTCGCCAAAACCGGAACAATCGCTGACGGGGGAAAGTAAAATGGGGAGAAACGCTGGCCAGATTAACCGTAACAGGTTCAATCAGTTTCTTGCGTCAGTATATGTCAACGCCATCTATGAAATGAAGAACTATCCTGTGGTACTTATCAACACGATGCTCTCACCACTATCATTTCTGATTCTGATTGTTTTCGTGAGTCACGGAAAACTGATTGGCGAGGCCATAGAGGGAGGACTGATAATGTCCATGTTCGGGGCAGGAACTTCCCTTCTCTCCGACATGTCTCATCTCAAGAACGATTTCAAGCTGCAGGATATGGTTGTCAGTTCGCCCGCATCGTGGCAGATTTATGTCTCAGGCATGGCTGTCTCGGAGATAGTTTATTCCCTTCCGGCTCTTGCTGTTCTCGGCATCATGGCGGTGTATTTCATTCATGGCACGTTTGTAAGCCTGCTGACGTTGATGGGTGTGTTACTCATGATGTTCGTGACATCTATAGCCATCGGCTATACGTTTGCCACATTTTCAAGCGACATAGTCCAGAGTTTTGCATTTTCAAGGCTGATATCGACCCTGTTTTCGACCATCCCTCCAGTCTATTATCCGATCACATATATACCGTTACCATACAGGTATTTCGCATATCTGTCCCCTACAACTTATGCCGCTGAACTTGCGCAGAATGCCGGAGGTTATATTCAGCTCTCCACACAGGCCGTTGTGATTGACTGGCTCGTGCTGCTTGGTGTAACACTCGCTCTCTTCCTGATAGCGAGGACAAAAGCCAGATGGAGAGAGAACTGACATTGTTTCATTTCACTCCACCTTCGTTTGCTTCAGATGACTGTCAAACCAACCGCAGATTGATTGCAACCTTTCAATTCTGTGATGCGGTTTGCCGCTCCTGGACAGCTCATGATTCTCTCCCGGAAACAGCTTCATCTCCACCTCCTTACCGAAGAATTTCAGTGCAGAATAGAACTGATAAGCCTGCTCTACAGGGCACCTGTAATCTTCCTCCGAGTGTATTATGAGCAATGGTGTTTTAACTTTCTCCGCAAATTTGAGCGGGGATTTATCCCAGTATGCCGCGATGTTTTCCCATGGGCTTCCACCTATCTGGTCCCCGTTAAACCACGGTCCGATATCCGATGTTCCGAAGAAGGAGATCTGATTGCTTATAGATCTTTGCGTTACGGCTGCCTTGAACAGGGATGTGTGGCCTATTATCCAGTTTGTCATGAACCCGCCGTAAGAGCCGCCTGTGACACCGAGTCTTGTAGCGTCAATGCTCCTGTATCTAAGCAGTGCGGCTTCCACCCCCTTCATCAGATCCTGGTAGTCGCCTTCTCCGAAATGCTCTCTGACAGCCTGGGAAAATGAATTTTCATAGCCGTCGCTTCCCCGCGGGTTGAAGTAAACCACAGCATATCCACTCGATGCCAAAAGTTGAAATTCAAACATGAACGCATTGCCGTATGCCGTCTTGGGTCCCCCATGTATTTCCAGTATTCCTGGTTTCTTCTTTCTGCCGTAAGACAGATACCAGCCGTCAATTGTTGCACCGTCAAACGAAGAGAAATTGAAATGCTCGGCCTTCCTGAGTCTCCTCGCCTCAATCTCCCTGTTCAAATTCGTCAACCTATCTGTCTTTCCTGATTCGAATGCATATAGTTCCGTCGGAAGTGATGAATCCTGTGCTATTATCGCGAACCCGTCTCCAAGGAAATCAAACGATTCTATGCTGCCCTCAAAATCGTCGACCTTCTTTGTCTTTCCCGATGCAATATCTGTTACGTAGATATTGCACATTCCGCCGTCTGTGGCCGTATAATACAGGAGTCTGGCATCATCACTCCATTTCAGAAGCGTGTCTGTGGCTGTTCTGCTGTCTGAATTGACTGAATTGCCAGGATTCCTGTCAAGATCCGATATGTGTCTCATATCTTTCCCGGTAGCCGATATGATGCTTGTCAGGCTATGCCGGAACAGCCCATTTTTCAAATCCCTGTATAGAAATGCAATCTGCTTTCCGTCCGGCGAAAATGCGGGAAAGCTGTATCCGGCAGGCTTGCCCGTGATGCTCTTCAATTCCCCTCCGCCAGCATCACATGTGTAGAGATCTGTCGTATAGACATCCCAGGCATCCTTTCTCAACGTCATTACAATCTTTGAAGCTGCGAGCGAAACATCAAACTGGTTTACGGTTAACGGTCCGTGAGTGATCTGGACGACCTTTCCTTTCAGAGTTGTACGGTAGAGGTGCGTCTCCTTGTTGTCAAGAAACCCCTTTCCGTTGAAATAAAACGGAAACTTTCTTATTGTCCTGATATCGCTATTATCTTTCCGATTCACTTTCTGCTCCTTTGTTCCCAGGAAAAATATGCTCTTCCCGTCAGCCGACCATACAGGAGAGGAAATTTTGCCGTCAAATTCGCAGACAGACTCCGCCTCTCCCCCCTCG
>JAJZOM010000275.1 GCA_021811505.1 Thermoplasmata archaeon
GAAGCTAAATTCTCTGAACGAGGAGGAGTGGGAAACATTCAGGCTGGCGCTGGAGAAAGCCAGAGATGATAACGAGATCAGGTGCGTTGTCGTGACGGGAGAAGGCAGAGCATTCTGTGGCGGAGATGACATTGATATGATGAGCAAATGGAAAAGTTCCGTGGATGCCAAAAAATGGATGGAAAAATATGCCACTCCCCTAATTGATCTCCTGGCAAATTATCCTAAACCGTTAATCTCAGCAGTGAATGGCATCGCATTCGGCGGTGGATGCGAACTGAATCTTCTCTTTGACATAGTACTGGCAAGTGAAAAAGCAGTATTTGCAACGCCGGAAGGGCTCATCGGCGCCATGCCCCCTCTGGCAACATCCTATGGAACCGCCCTGGTAAGCAGGAAGATGGCAAGATATGCACTCACTGGAGACTGGATAACAGCTCAGGAAGCCAAACAGATCGGATTTGTAGACGTTGTTGTCCCCCATGAACAGCTGAACATTGTAACTGTGGAATTTGTGGACAAGATAAGGAGGATATCGCCAATGGCAGCGGCAGGAGTGAAATCCGCAGTGAATCTGGTGAGACAGGGATTTGCAAGTCAGGCAAAATTTGCAGCGGAAGAGCTTATCCGTCTCGCGTCTTCTGAAGATTTCAAAGAGGGACAGAGAGCCTTCCTCCATAAGCAGAAACCGGAATGGATCGGGAAATAATGGTGGTGATGTATGCCTGTTAAGGATGAACTGACGTCGGAACAGAAGCTTATTGCAGATATGTTTGAAGAATATTGCCGGACCAGGATAACTCCAAATCAGGAGAGATGGATAAGTGAGAGAAAGTTCCCCAGATCAGTGATGAAAGATCTGTCTGAAATGGTTTTTGGAGCAATGCTCGGAGAGGGATCAGAAAAGATGGATGAAGTCACACTAGGCCTCATTTCCGAGTTAATGGGAAAATATGAGTTCCCTGTTCCTGCCTTCCTGACAATGCACTTTGCCAAACTCCTGCCTTTCATAGAGGACAGGGAAACCAGATCAGGATATATTAAGAGGTACCTCAATGGAGACCTTGTAATATGCGGTGCATTTACGGAACCGGGACATGGATCGGATTCCTCTTCCATAACCACGACAGCCGATCTGCAAGGCAACAAGTTTACAGTTAACGGGGAAAAGGCCTTTGTAAGCAGCCCGGGAAATGCAGACGTGTTTGTTGCATCAGTGAGAACTGCAAAGACGGCAGAGGACAAACAGTATGCCGGAATCAGTCTCCTTCTCGTTGACGGCACTGCGAAAGGTGTCGAAACGTACGAAACGGAAAATATGGCATCGGTATTCAAGGGAGACTTCGGTGGAATCCGGTTCAGTGATATTGCAGTTCCGGCAGGAAACATTATTGGTGAGATGAACAGGGGTTTTTACCTCCTTATGAAGATCCTCAATGTCCAGAGGGTGCATGTGGCGCTTTACTCCATAGGTCTGGCTGAAGCAAGCCTTGACGATGCGATATCTTATGCCAGGATCAGGAAGACATTCGGACAACCCATTTCCAGGCATCAGGCAGTATCTTTCAGGCTAGCGGAAGACTGGACAAGAATTGAGGCCTCAAGGCTACTTGCTTTTAAGGCCCTGAGAATGCAGGATAATGGAGAGGAAAACAGCGCTCAGTGTGCCTCGGTGAAATGGTATGGTTGTGAAAATGCTTTCAGTACTGTGAGCGACTGCCTGCAGACATTCGGAGCTGCCGGGTACGTGAAGTCCTCACCGATCGAAAGAAGATTCAGGGCTGCCAGAGGATTCCTGATTGGGGACGGCACGCCGGATATACAGAAACTGATAATATCCCGGAAATTGTTTGGGCGGGAGAATGCACCACAATGATTTCCGGTAGAAGATAAGTACCTTGAATCCATGTCCAGCCATATGAATCTGTCAGGAACCGCCCTTTCCATCCTTCTGTTAATTTTTTTCCTGCTTGGACTTGCATTCGGGGCATGGCTGGCCAGACTTTTAATAAGATACCCATTCGGCAGGAACCCGATCACAGGCAGGGAAGCGTTAATCGGAACTATTGCCATTGTGACTTCAATCAGGGACGGTTTAATTGAGGCAAAGGCAGGATCCCAGATATGGAGGGTAACCAACATGAATGACGATGAATTGAGGATAGGCGACAGGGTGATCGTGAGAAGTTTTGACAACCTGACACTCCTGGTCGAAAAGGAACAATGAGCTTAATTCGAAAAAATTCCTGTGATATTCGCTAACCTATCTAATCAGGAGGCACAGGGTTTTCACCATTAACGCTGGACAGGACACCATTTTTTCTGTACAGAAACATAATCAGTGCCAGGAGAATTATGGGCAGTGCTGTGTTAGGATCGGTGCCATATCCTCCAAATATTCCAAAATCCTGCCCGATGAACCAGAATAATGATGTCAGTATCGCTGTCATTAATGACGCGATCTTTACACTTTTCAGCCATGTTATTGCTATCAGAGCCATAAAAAGGGTGAAAACGATGTTCCATATGGTGTTGCCTGCAGCCAGTATATCGGCAGCGTGGAACATGAGATACACAAGAGGCCTGGGCTGGGCAGTGTACCCCAGGGAATATGTGATATGTGAAATGCTGCCCGACGACCAGAAATTGTTCCAGGGCAGTGCCTGTATAAACGCCGATAATGTGAAAATCACCACCATGAACCCTGAAATGCGCTTGACTGTAACAGTTTCATCAACATCCTGCATTATGAAAAATGACATAATGGCATAGATGAGAGCAGATCCCGGAAAGCCCGTTATGAATGAAAAACCGGGGGAGAAAATTTCACCGATCCCCTCTCCGAAAATCCAAATCAGTATTGCCCAGACAAATGAGATTGCACTGAAAATTACGAGGTTTCTCCTTGATTTAAGAACTGTCATTCCCAATCCTAAGAATATCTGCAGACATCCGGACATTGCATCAAAAAGCACCTGATGTGCAGCCCATGTGGCGATAGCTGAATTCAGTGCCGGCTGCAGCCATTCCGGAGAACCCATTGCAACCGGAGTCAGAACGAACGCCGCAAAGCCGAATGCCATCTCAGGCTGAAGCTGCAGAATGCCGTCCAGAATCCAGAGGGAACCGAGAATCAGGGCTATTCTCCTCTGCAACTGTGATGCGGGCAACAGGGCTTTCTTCTCTTTCTCATGCAGGATCAATATGGCTGTCGAGGCGATAATTATCCCTGTGCCGGCGTATAGGTAGAGCCTGCCTACAATGAGCCATGGCATCTCGTAAGTCATAAAGTCTGCAATGAAAATTTCGGAAAGAGCAAGAGTTGCTATGACGGCCAATAAGGGTTTCAAAA
This sequence comes from Thermoplasmata archaeon, assembly GCA_021811505.1. The sequence goes on from JAJZOM010000275.1 coordinate 3,353, forward strand.
CCTTCGAACCGGTTGACTCATTCCCGATTTCCATAATTTACGCCCCATTATGGTAGTCTTACATTTCTTATCTACTATTCCTGACACTTTGGTCTGATGTGCTGCCGGAAAATAAAAAAGTGTTGCAAAATCATAAAAAAATCATTTTATCGCGATCTCTGTGTGTTCGAAGACCACGGAAGCCCCGACCAGTGAACCGAAGGATGACAGCACATAAGCAATCAGCGAGGTTATGAGGAGCAACGGGAGCGGCGATCCCATTCCAATTATGGTTGAAGCCATGGATGCCTCGGCAAATCCTGCCGATCCGTCAACAATAAGGATCATGGCAATCGTGCCAAGCGCTCCTGCCGGCCCGACAATCGTGAACGACGATTTCCCTGCCTTAGCAAGATATCCTGTAAAAAAAGCAGGAATGAACTGTACATACCATATTCCGGCCCATGAGAATATGAACGAAAGTGCGAACTGTGCAAGGAACATGACAGCACGCTGCGCCAGTATCTTCATGGAGAAACACCTGCCGTATATAGGTACCTGAACTGAGAAGGAGCAGTTGCAGGTATCAATGTATAATACACACCGGAATTCCATTGGGAGAAAGTATTCGAATAGTACGGACTTACCGGATTCTCTGAGATTCCGCCCGGATAAATGCCGACAGCGTCCACCGGATGACTCATGTTTACAACGAGCCTCCAAGAGGGGCCAAAGTCAGAGACCAGCCCATATGAAGCATCCACAGTATTTGATCCTCCGGCAGTAGGAAGCGTGCCTGTTGAAAACTGGCTGATGCCGAAGAAACTTGAGAGATACCTCCTGTGTATGTTGCCCCAGTTCCAGGAGCTTGAATATGAGCCATACTTCTGGGTGAGTTCACTTATGGTCTGGTTAAAGCTTGCGAGCATTGCAGTCGTAGCGTTTCCCGGCGTCTTGTTAATTATGTTTCCGAACCAGGAGATATTCTGATAACCGGTCGTCCAGTTAGCAAGGTCTTCTATTAGCGGGCCATGATAGAAAGAGTCAGGACCGAGGAAAAACGCAGCCTGCCCGAGCCCTTCCTGTGGAGTTATGTTATAATATTGCATATACGGACTGAAGACGTAATTCACGTAATTCTGTATCCAGAAATTGTAAATCGTGGCAGCGGAGGAATTTACAGTCATGTTTCCATCCCATCCGGAAAGATTCCTGAATTCATTTGTATTATTCAATTGCCCGTATTTTAATGCGTTCAGTAGTGGCTTGAGGAATATATTGGTGGTGTAGTCGTGAACGTTAAGCTGTAGTTTTTCCATTTTAGCAGTGTTGAAGCTTGAGTTTGTGCTGAGAACATGGTGAATCTCATCAGCCCTGTATCCGGACTCATAATTCCAGCCCACATAGTAAGGATAGTCCGGCGATACTGAAATCTGGTTTGCGGAAAATACAAAGCCCCTTTCCGGGTTGTACACCCCGGGAAGATACTGTGAACTGATGAAACCGGCCCAGTTATAAGGTCCATTGCCAGGAAGGACACCTCTGGGGTTGCCTGAATTTACGATGGGATAATTTCCAAACGAGAATATACCTATGTTCCCTGCAGAATCCGCAACTGCCCAATTCTGGATTCCGACCTTAAAATACCTGGAAAGATTGCTTTCAAACTGCAGCACGCTACCGCTTCGATCGATATTCAGGAAAAATGAAAGTTCATTGGTCGGGGAAAGACCTGGCCAGTCCATTGCGATTGTGGCAGAACTGTTTTCGATGACAACGCCATTCACTGCCTTTTCGATAGTAAGATGGTGCGGGGGGCCTCCTTTTACATTGATTGTTTCGTTTGTAACCTGAAAGCTCTTCCAGGTTCCGTTGTCACGGTACTGATAGGTATTACTCCGGTTCACCGTTTCCGCGTAGAAATAAGTTTGCTGTATCTGCCCATTGGTCGCGCCCCATGCTATATACGGATTATGCCCCAGGATTATTCCAGGGACTCCGGGGAACGTAACACCTACCACATTCATTCCCGGTGAAACCAGCTGGAACCCTATCCATATGGACGGCACCGAGGTTGTGAGGTGGGGATCGTTGGCCAGCAAGGCGCCTGTACCATTGGTCTTTACGCCATTTACTGCCCAGTTGTTGCTGCCGAAGTCCCTGAAAGAAAGATAATTTATATTGAATGGAGCACCCGTGATCTTTGAAACCTTATCATTGAGGGAACTGCCGGCACTGTTTATGTTTCCGAGAAAATTCACGGAGGCCGTCGACACGTTATTCTGGCTCAGATTGACAAATGACCTGTAAAGGGAGAGATTATGGATGTTCCCGTTCTCTGAGTATATGGCAGGATTCACGCTGGAAGGGACTATTGGATTCTGAACTCCGGTAGGGTATACAGGATAGAATGCATGTATTACATCTGCAGGCATGTTCTGCAGGGCGAAATTGAAATAAAGGGGATCAAAGCCTCCTGCGCTATTGTACCACAGGAATAGCTGCATAACTGCGAACATATCCGCCATATCCCAGTCATGCGGGATAAAGCCAAGCAGCTTGAAAAGAACCGGGAGGTTGGCGGAACTCAGATTGTCTATGTAACTATTAATCCCCATGAGGAACTCTGAAGTGGCCATATAGGTGTAACTGCCCTTTGACAGGTTTTTTGCCTCTTCCATGCCAATTCTGTAATTCCCGAGTTCCCTGTTGAACGTGTCCATGGGAATCAGTGAAGGGCCAAGTATTGACGAGAGATTTCCGGTAGCAGTCCTCTTGAGTATATCCAGCTGTTCAAGGCGATATTGTGCCTCGAGATAGCCCTGTTCATAAAAAACGGCCCACGTCTGGTTTGATGCTATTCCGATGATTCCATCGGATTCACGATAAATTACAACATGTGCAGTGGATCCATTCTGGGTAATATTGATTTCCCTCACTCCCGTGGCGTATGGCGGAATGCCGGGAGACCAGACTCCCTGAGAAGGATTCAACAGTTTGGAAATCGGAGGAAGGGGTCCTAATGGTATATTCAGGACAACAAGAACCACTATCAGAACACTGATGCCGACAACAAAACCTCTTTTCCGCATTGATACTGATATTGGAATCTCTGTAGTACGTAATAAAGGTTTACGAAAT
>JAJZOM010000312.1 GCA_021811505.1 Thermoplasmata archaeon
GATCCGACGATGCCTCCTCCCGGCTCTCCCTTGGGAAATACAACCCCGCTATCCAGAAGATTCTGCAGAAGTTCCGAATTTGTGACAGCTCCAAGTACTCTGGGTGTCTCGACAATCTTTCCGGTGCTGTATCCCCCAAGTGTGTAAACAAGGGATACGTTGAACGTCTTCGCCAGTTCCAGGATAAAGTAAGACATTTCGTACTGTCCTTCCTGCGTAGTTCCCTGGAAATCTCCTACCAGTACCAGCAGGTCATTTTTCTTCGGGAATTTTTTATAGTACAGGCTGTTCCTGACCAACTTCACCACGCTGTTATCGTCTATGAAAACCTGCGGAGGCAGATATTGCGAAAAAACGTCTGCGAGTTTCTCCATTTTCAGTTTTTCTATAAGATATTCAGCGGCTATTTTTCCAACATTTCCAATGCCCGGCAGACCTCCTATAAGTACGGGATTGTTTAATTTTGGCTTCTTGTATTGATTGACAATAATTCTTTCCATAAACTCACTTCTTCTTTAGTTCAATCCTAAATCTCTGGAACTTATCGACCGGCGAATATCTTGGCGGCAGCGCAACATCAGCAACACTTCCACAATCAGGACAGTTGTCCAGCATTGTATACCTGTTACAAATTCTGCATTTATGAATCAATGAATGCATCTTATCAGTTCACTATTTTCTGGTGAATTCCGCCACTACGCCATTTTTCTTCGAAGCTTCCAGTATCTTCTGGACTGATCTCTTTAAGGCATCCTCGGCCAATTTATAATCTTTGTCAGTTACGGTGATTCGATATCTGGGTGCACCGGCATATTGTATTTTCACGGTTTCTTCCATGCCCGACAGCAAAGATTCCTTAAGCGCCTCAACGCCGTTTGGTGCAAGGGAATATGCTTCGATATAGCCCCCAATCTTGACATAAGGCAAAGTGACGTTTTCCTTCGCTATTTTTATGAATACTGTCTTCCATTTGCCTTTCAGGTCCGGCAGCCAGTCTTCACTCGCAGATGCGTCTTCAAATGCATCATACATGTTCGGGTATCTGGTCCTGAGTTCTCCTATGAATTCCTTTTCACATTCATCCATGGTTTTTTTCAGATGCTTGGCTACGAGTTCGAGGAGCTTCTCTGCCTTCTGGTCATTTTTCCATCCGGAAATTTTCTCCCTTTTCTGGTGTTCATTAACTCTCTTCAGGGACAGGTCGACGTAACCACGGGTTGCATCGACATTAAGGACCTTGCAGACCGTTTTCTGGCCTTCTCTCAGGTAATCGCGGATATGCTTTACCCAGCCGGTTGCAACTTCAGCTATATGGATGAAACCTTCCTTGCCGCGATATTCATCGAGTCTCGCATTTGCCCCGAAACCCTTGACTTCCCTTATGGTAACTACCACAAGATCCCCGACTTCAGGAAGGTCCTTTTTCATTGAGTGTCTCCAACTATGTCCGCGCCAAGATCGAAGGTACCTCCGGTAGGCCTTGCGAGTGTGGCTCCGCATATATTGCATACAACGACTGATGAAATTTTGGTGTATGTTACCTGTTCATTTCCGCAGTCTTTGCACTTGATTTTCAAAAATTTATTACCAATGCTTTTCGGCTTGGAGAATCTGCTTACTTCCGACATTACTGAGCCTCCACGATTTCGAATTTCTTCGCCCTTATGCTAGGAGGAGTTAGAGCAGTTTTACAGGTCTGGCACCTAAATCTGAGGGCGACCCTTTTCGTTGGCTTTTCTCTTCCTTCGAATTTGGGTCTCGGGAAACCTCCATAACCTGAAGTGGCTCTTCTGAATCTTCTCTGTCCAGCTTTGAATTCGCTAGCTTTCTTCTTCCTTACTCTTTCAACTTCATGAGGAGTGTGCTTCTTGCACGACGGACAATACATCTTTACAATCTTGGGCATCTTCAACGTAGTCACCTGTGGTGGTTAAAGCAAGATGCAAGAGTTTTACATATGGATTTTCTCTTGCATTCATGTCTTTATATGCTCTCGGCTGATTGGTTAGATGAATATAAGTTTTCTTGAATTGAGCGCGAAGTCAACATCTAAAGGTTTGGCTTTCGTCCTGACCTGTTTTGTGAATCGTAAAGATGGCGATTTCCCTTGAGCGAATTTGCGGAGCAACGCGGGAAAAGTACTGGTTTACATACTATCTCAAATCGCGAAAAAAGTCCGCCGCAGAAAGTGCAATAGTGTTATATACGAACTCTCAATTCAGCGTCGAATTAAAATGCCGAAGCCGCAACCAAGCTCAGTTAAGCCAATGGACGTTCTCAGAAGCTCAATTGACAAGAATGTCCTGGTCGACGTCAAAGGAAACCGGGGGTACTCAGGTATCTTGGAGGGTTACGACATTTACATGAATCTTGTGATAAAGAATGCCGGAGAGACCATCAACGGTCAAACCAGTGGTGTACACGAGAGGATTCTGGTTCGAGGGGACAACGTAATATTTGTCTCTCCTTCAAAGGGTGATAATCAATGAGTAATGGAACAGCCGTAATGGGTAAGATGAACAACAAGAAGGTCCATGTCAGTTGTCGAAGATGTGGCCATCACGCTTATCACGTCAGACAGAAGAGGTGTTCTCACTGTGGATTCCCTGACGCAAGAGTTAGATCCTACAATTGGGCAAAAGCCAAGTGATCACTGCGCTGTGGTAGGATACATTGGTTCAGAACCAGCGTATCCAATTGTTTTAGCGTCATTAAAGACCCTTCAGCATAGGGGGCAGGAAAGTGCAGGAATAGCTACTTTTCATGACTCATCCATTAACGTAAGGAAAGGGATGGGCCTGGTTAGTGAAGTTTTCAATGAAAAGTCCAGGGGACTGGATTCCAGCCTGGGCGGAACTGTCGGAATAGGACATACCAGGTATTCCACCGCAGGATCAAAATCCATGGAAAACGCTGGTCCTTTCCTGGTTTCCAACTCGATGGGACACATAGCCCTATCCCACAACGGCGAAATTACAAACGCCGACAGGCTCAGGGAAGATCTTATGAAACAGGGACTCACATTTCTTACTTCAACCGATACCGAGGTCCTTCTTCTGGAACTATCCAGAGAGATGTCAATTCACGGTATTTCCTCCGGCGTGAGAATAGCCATGGACAGGCTGAAGGGTGCGTACTCCATCACGATGATGATCAACGACAGGCTTTTCGCCCTTCGTGATTCCCTGGGGTTCAGGCCTTTAATCATAGGCAGGTTTGAGGATAACTATATCGTGGTTTCTGAAAGCTGTGCACTGGATGTTCTCGGAGCAGAAAAAATAAGGGATGTAAATCCCGGTGAGCTTGTCGAGATCACGCCCAACGGAATAATTACACTAATAACAGGTTCGTCGAAGAAACTTGCTCACTGCATGTTCGAATACGTATACTTTGCGAGACCGGATAGCATCATAGATGGAATTGAAGTGTTTCATTCAAGGATCATGCTGGGAAGAATCCTGGCAGAGGAACATCCTGCGGATGCTGATGTTGTCGTGCCGGTTCCGGATTCCGGTCGCGCCCAGGCGCTTGGCTTCTCCAATGAATCTGGTATTCCATACAGTGAAGGACTTATCAAGAACAGGTACTCGGAAAGAACGTTCATAATGCCAACACAACAATCCAGGACCTCTGCTGTGAAGATGAAACTCAACGTCATAAAGTCAGAAATAAAGGGAAAGAAAGTCGTACTGGTTGATGACAGCATTGTGAGAGGCAACACCATGAACCACATCATATCAATCCTGAGAAAAGCCGGCGCCAAGGAGGTACATGTGCGGATAGGATCGCCGGAGATTGTTGCTCCATGCTTCTTTGGTGTGGACATGAAGACCAGGGACCAGTTTGTTGCAAACGGAAAAACCACGGATGAAATATGCAATGTGCTGGGTGCAGACAGCCTTGGATACCTCTCAATAGATGGCCTTGTCAGAAGCATAGGGATGAAGAGGGAGGATTTATGTGTGGGCTGCCTAACCGGAGAGTACCCGATTCCCATAGCACAGGATAAACATCCCAGGCAAAAAGAGCTTGAAAGCTTCACAGGATAATGTTAATTCTTCTTCCTTTTGAGTAAACCCTGTATTTTATCCTTCATTTCTGCAGTGTCGATTCTTGTTCCTGCATAATCTGCCCTCAGGGTTATCGCAGCCTTGCAGGCAATAAATCTTGCCACTCTGCCTCTTTCGTTGCTCTTCAGGGCCGACATGCCCTTGCATTTGAATATAACCCCATGTTTCGGAGGAGGAGTGCCCTGAACGACATGCTTGAACAGTGCCTTTTCCGCACCCAGCACCTGGATTGCGCTTGCAGGCATCAACGCGAGATTCCTGAGACTCCCGGCACTGAAAAGAAGCTCAAGTGCAACCTCTTCTCCCACAAGATCGCTGGTGTTGGGCATGGTGTTCCTGATCCTCTCGGAAAGAAATGTGACTATAGAACCCCTGAGAGAGCATAACGATTCTGCTGTGTCGGAAATCTGGTCGAGTACGCCGACAACATGCTCAGGGAGATCAAGACCCCTGAGCCGTCTGAAGAATGCGCAGGGATCATTGTTGCCATAGCTCAGGCCTGTTATGAGGCCGAAGTTAGTGACCTTCTCAAGTATAAGATTCAGTGACTTGTTTATCTCCGGTATCAGGGCATAAAATTTCCGGATATACTGATCATCGGCAAATTCCTCAATAACACGGTGTTCACCGTACTTTATCAGGAGTTCATGCAGATCCGGTATCCTGTCGGATTCAAGAGCATCAAAGTCAGGGCTGTTGCCCATCCTCAGGTCATCGAATACCTCCACGAAGTTAGCCTCAAAATCTTTGTAGACAAAATTCCGGTTGCCAATCTTTTTGCCAAACCAGCTATCTTCTCTTCTTCGGCCTGTCGAATTTTTTTCTGCCATTGTTTTCCCTCCTTTGGAGTACTGGGCGTTCCCTGAACCTTTCTCTTTCCTTTGGCTGTGCCCGCTGGGGCTTTCCCTTTGGCCTGTATGCCTTCCTTTCCGGGGGCCTTGGCTTGATCTCCCTCTTTATCTCAACCTTCTCCTGATCCGGATTTTCAATCATGATCCTGTCAAAGTCCACGACCTTGATGTCGTTTATCTCGTCGTAGCTGACAAGCATCCGTCCTGTTCCGACAAGTTCATTGTTTTCCGAAAGTACTGCCACACGGTCTCCGCGCATGGGTTTGCCTATTATTGCCCGTATCCCTCCTGGAAAGAGGTCCGAACCGTGTGAAATGTTGTGCAGGGTTGACTTCTTTACTATTACTTTGGGATAGTCCCTGAACAGGTAATCCGACGGGAAAAACATCCTGTTAAACATTTCAGGTTTGCCATCTTTTTTCAGTACAACGGCATCACGGAGATCCTGCAGTGTTACAGCATTCTCTTCCTTGAAAAGCCCCGTTTCTGTACGTTTCAGCTCTGCCATCTGTGCACCGGTTCCAAGGGTATATCCCATGTCTGTGCAGAGAGTCCTTATGTATGTTCCTGAATCACACCTTACCCTGAAAAGCACCAGTCTTCCCGTAATTTCCATAATCCTGAGGGAATATACGCGCCTCTTTCTCAGGAGCCTGGCGACTGCAGACCTCATTGGCGGTATCTGGTAAAGCTCAGTCTCGTATTCCCTGAATACCTCCTCTATGCGTTCACGCGGCACATCGCCATACAACCTCATCACGGATACGTATTCTTTCTGCTGTTCATGTGCAATATCGATTAATTTGGTAGCCTTCCCAAGTGCCATTACAAGAACACCGGAAGCACCGGGATCGAGGGTGCCGATATGCCCTACTTTCGAGATGCCAAGAATTTCCCTCACCCAGTGATCGATCTGGTGACTTGTGGGGCCTTTCGGCTTGTCTATTACGATAAAGCCGTCCAGAGCCTCAGCTTTTTCCTGAAGATTCATAAATTTTATCGGCCACCTGTTCTGCAGTTAACTGATCTGAGTTTATAACTAAATCGTAAATTTCTGTGGTGTCATAATCAATGGAATAAAACTCAAAGTATCTTCGTCGTTCTGATTTTTCCCTTTCCTTTAGAAGATTCAGAAGAGATTCTCCGCCGCCTTCCCTGCGCGATATCCTTGAAAGCCTTGTTTCCATGCTCGCCGTCAGGAACACCTTGAATGCCGGGATGTTGTTAATGTGGCTCATCCAGCCTGCCAGCCGGGATTCAACAACAACATTATCATGCGACCTAAGGAATTCCACGATCATATCATCCTGCTTTCTATCAATTTCAGGATGTTTCTCCGCATATATGTTGAACTCCTCTATGCTCATTCCATGATTCCTGGCCTGTTCCCTGAAGAAATAACCGCCGGAAAAGAACCTGTAGTTCAGCCGGGAGGAGAGAATTCTCCCCACAGTGGATTTACCGCTGCCAATAGGCCCGCTAATTGT
>JAJZOM010000281.1 GCA_021811505.1 Thermoplasmata archaeon
TCGGGAAAATATCCCCTGAGAGAAAGGGTTGCGTAGAGCCCGGGAGAGGCATGACCCTTACTCATCACCAGACGATCTCTGTCTGGGTCATTTGGGTTTAGGGGATTCACATTCATTTCCCTGAAATAAAGGACAGCCAATACATCAGCAATGCTCAGAGAGCCACCGGGGTGACCACTCCTGGCAGAGTATACCATCTCTATGACTTTCTTCCTTATTGCAGTAGCTATGTTCTTCATGTCAGAAACAGAGTATTGTTCCATTAACTTTTCACCGGAATCACCGTCACCTGCCTGTAGATTCTTGTTTTTACAGGCATGCAAGGTTACACCGCGGTATTTTATATACGATTAAAAATGTTTTTTAATTTGAAGTGCAACATGTTATGCACGATAATCAGGCAACAAAATCTATGCCGCTTCCCGAATCTGCATTATCGAATTTTGGTAGATTACTCGAACTTATGCCTGTGGCGACAATCAGGACTTCTACGTTTCCATCGTATTTTGGATCAACAGTTGCCCCCCATATGATTCTTGTATTCCTGCCTACCTTTTTCCTGACTGCTTCAGCTGCGTTGTTAGTCTCCTCCAACTGAAGGTCCCTGCCACCTGTGACGTTGATAATCACGCCTGTTGCACTGGATAAATCAAAATCGAGGAACGGGGATTTAATGGCCTTCTGTACGGCTTCATCCACCCTTATTCCTGGCTCCCCGCTTGATATTCCCATGCCAATCATTGCCAATCCCGAATTTCTCATTATTGTCCTGAGATCGTTGAAATCGAGGTTGATCAGCCCGGGTTTCGTTACAAGATCCGAAATACCAGTTATTGCCTTCACAATTATTTCATCCGCAAACCTGAATGCCTTTTCCAGTGGTAAATCGGGGACAAGTTCAAGGAGTTTGTCGTTCGGTATTATTATCACTGTATCTGAAGAGCTAATCAATTTCTTCAATCCCCATACAGCATTCTGCATTCTCGTCTTGCCTTCAGAGGAAAATGGGATGGTAACAACTGAGATCGTCAGGGCGCCACTGTCTCTGGATCGTGATGCGATATAATGTGCCGAACCAGTACCGGTTCCACCTCCGAGACCTGCAGTGATGAAAGATATGTCTGTTCCGGATACAAATTTCATGATTTCCTGATCAGATTCCCTGGCCGCCTGTTCTCCGATTCTTGGATCTGCTCCCGATCCAAGTCCCCTTGTCAGGTTCTTCCCCATGAGGATTTTGTTGGATGCCCTTGTTTTTAGCAGATGCGGTGCGTCCGTGTTGCATGCAATCATCGTGGCACCGTTTATGCCCTCCTTCATCAGCCTGTTAATAGTATTTGACCCGGCACCGCCGGCGCCGAATATCCTGATCTTTACCCTCAATTGTTCAAGATATCTCTGAAGTTCCTCATCCGATGTGCTGAAATTGTCGTCCTGATCATCAAAATCTGGAAAAACTGATGAACTCATATTCCAAAAAAGATAGCACAAAACAAGTATTAAGATTTCTGAGTTTCATCGGGTGTTCCATTTCTTGCCTTTCCAGAATGTCAGAAGACCGTAGATAGTAGTAATGAACAGTATTGCCATTGCGAGTCCACCATATGCAAGTGTCTTGAGTCGTTCTCCCCTCATCCTGTACGCCACTGATGACAGGAATATAGATGTGCCTCCGATGTTGGCAAGGAATAACGCCATTTTTGTGTAAAGTATGTAGTCCACGTCAGAATGTCTCAGGAGGAAAACGTCATGGATGAGATTTATGTACTGGAGCGATGCGTGATGAATCATCATGAAATGCGTGAGCCTGAATATTCCAAAAGCGAGCGCGATGATCGGTAGAAGGTAAGTATAAACCAGTTCGAAAGTGTAAAACCAGCCAGCTTTCATGGCAGTTCCTTCTTTGAGTTCCTTCGCAAACTTTATCCAGTTTGACCTGGCCCATCTTGAGTGTTGCTTGATAAATTTCCCGAAATTCTCCGGAGGATACACCTCAACTTTTGTGTTGTAATCCTTTACTGCCTTGTAATCATTTTTTATCAGGTAATCTGTGAGAAGCCAGTCCTCGCCAAGAAGAGTCGGTTTTCCAAGAACTTTAAATTCCGCAAATTCCTTGGACAAAATGAATGGCTTTATGATATCGGTTTTGAACATGACGCATGCCCCGTCAAGATTCAGGACACTTCCATGTGCAGACATGGCTCTGAAAACAACTTCTCTGGCTCTTTCAATAAATTCCTGGCAGTATGCTATAGCCGTACCAGTTGGTTTGATAGACAGATTCGCACCAACTCCGCCAACCCCTTCAGTAAAGTTGGACATCATGCTTTTTACGGCATTGGGAGGCAGTACAGTATCGCTGTCCATGAGCATAAGGAAAGGAGTATCGATATAATCCATTGACTTCACGATCGCTTTCTTTTGTCCGGATCTCACCGGTTGATGAATGAAAAGTCCGCCTCGTTCTTCCACTATTGTCTTGTAGGGTTCATAGCTGGAATCCCCGACAACAACAAACTTGCATCCCTGCATCTTGACTGAATCAATAGATTCCCTGAAAATTTCAATTTTCTCATTGTAGACTGGCATGGCGATAGTTATCTTTGACGGATCTACGATGTCTGGATTGATCTTTGAGGAGAAACGTATTGAACTGAATGAGTTTAAAATGTAATAAATAAAAGATATCGCCGTGAGTGTGGCAATACTTATTAGGAAGATTAAATAGAACACGGCTACTTATTTTAGGGCGATATTAATTCTTATTGGTTCAGAAAAACGCATCTCAGCGAAATTTGGAGCGTACATAATATATCCACCCATTACATTTTCCAGAAATGAAAATTCTTGTTACAGGCCACAAAGGATTCATAGGATCACAGATATTTTCTAATCTGAAATCAAACGGATTTGATGTGACTGGCATTGATCTGGACGATAAACTAGTTGACGCCAAGTATGATTATATCGTACACATGGGGGCACGTACACTGATAAGGAATTCCAGGGAGAAACCTTTTGAGTATTTCAGAGACAACATGGTTCTATCGCTTCAGATGCTGGAAATCTCCAGAAAGTACGGTTCCGTTATAATTTATCCAACTTCAGGATCTGTGAGCGAAGCCACCAATCCTTATTCACTGGCAAAGAAACAGATAGTTGAGTGGATAGAGCTTTATCGGAACCTCTACGGCATCAGGCGACACGTCCTCAAATTTTACAATATTTACGGTCCAACGAGCCGAAAGGGAGCGGTTTATCTGTTCTGCAATGCAGCGCTTAATGATCTTCCTGCGATCATATACGGCGATGGATCGCATATAAGGGACTTCATCCATGTTGAAGACGTTGTCAGGACCATAAGGATGATCATAGACGGGAAAATACCAGAAGGACATCATGAGGTTGGAACTGGGAGGGGCACCTCTGTTATGCAGCTTCTTCACATGGTCGAAGAACAGACCGGGAAAAAGCTTTCCGTAAAGTACGAGGACTATATACTGTCAGAAGCGGACAGGCTTGTTGCTGGTAATCCAATAATAAATGATCCCATCCCGCTTGAAAGGGGCATTAATGAGGTTCTGAAGGAGCTGAAAAAAGAGAAATCAGGGGTTGCCTAATTTCAATCTGAGAACCTTCTTGTCTATTTTTCCAGTGCTGGTTTTCTCAAATGCCTCAACGGGGACAAATTCATCTGGTATCCAGAACTTGGCGATCCTGCCGGAATTCACGTAATTGGTGAGGTGATCTACCATTTTCTTTGAATCTATCACTTTAAGGCCGGAGACAAAAGCTACCGGTCTCTCACCCCATTTGCTATCATGTTTTCCAACTACAGCAACTTCATTGACCCCCGGGAACGTACTAATAATATCTTCCAGTATTATTGTGGGTATGAATTCACCACCTGACTTAACTGCATCCTTCTCTCTGTCGACTATTGACAGATAACCGTATTCGTCCACCACGGCCAGGTCTCCCGTGTGCATCCAGTTGTCTATCCACAGTTTCTTTGTGTTGTTTTCATCTTTTACGTATTCGCTGGTGAGCCAAGGCGCCTGTACTATGATCTCACCGATGCTTTTGGAATCCCATGGGACTTCCTTTCCACTTTTGTCCACCACGCGTAGATCCACAAATGCCACAGGTATTCCTGTTTTTATACGAAACTCGGACTTTTTATCTTCACTTTTTTCAGAGATTTTCCGGTTGTAAGTCCCAAGTGTAAGAATTGGCGCAGTTTCCGACATACCATATCCTGTCGCAACCTCAATTCCGATTTCATGAGCTTTCTGCGCCAATCCCTTTGACAGGGCTCCGCCGCCGATAGTAACTCTCAGGTGCAATTTTGGCAATATGCCTCTGTTCTCACTTACCATCAACAGATAAAGAATAGATGGTACCATCAGGCTGAGACTGACATGCTCCTTCTCCATGATCTTTGGAATCTCGTTGAAGTCATATCTGCCGGGAAGTACGTACTTCATGCCTTTCAATAATGCCGTATAAGGTATCCCCCAGGAATGCACATGAAACATCGGCACCAGAGGCATTATTACATCGGTACTTTTCATATTTATCGGTTCGTCGCCAAGAGAGGCAGCGGAAGCAAGCGTGTGCAGGATGATCTGTCTGTGGGTGAAACTTACTCCCTTGGGCATACCCGTCGTCCCGGAAGTGTAGAAGATTGTCGCAAGATCATTCTCGTTCAATTCTGGCAGTTTTGAATCAGTACCGATTTTATGAAGGTCGTTATAGGAATAGGCGTCCTTTAATGCGATCTTGGAATCAACATTATCGGAAGATACTATCCATTTGTCAACGAAATCAAATAGGGGTATGCTCTTTTCAATCATCGGGACAAATTCATCCCTGATGATTACAAATTTATCATCGGCGTGCTGCATTGTGTAAAAAATCAATTCTGGTGGATATCTTATGTTTACTGTGTGCAACACTCCTCCCGCCAGGGGGACAGCATAATAGGTTTCGAGATAATTTAAAGAATCCCAGTCAAGAACTGCTACCCGATCACCTTTCTTTAAACCGAGTTTTATCAGTCCTCTGGCAATGCCATATACCCTATTCCTGAACTCGGCATAGGAAACGCTAACTTTTCCCTGATATGAAATTACCTGATCAGGGTTGTTGCGAACAGAAGAGCTGAAAATTTTATCTATCGTCAATTGGTAATTGTCCTTAGCCATAGAATCATATGAACAGTCTTAACATTAAGTTTGCCTTCCCAGCTTTGAATGTGTTATTGTTGAAAAGATCCAACTCATGAAACTTTCAGGTATTCGAACACCACACTGGCTGAGTTCAGTTTCAGAGGGGATTTGTTTGTTATATATAGGTTGGAACCAGTATAATTAGCTCTTAAATTATAAGCTGAAAAGTTCCATGAAGATAGTGCCAGGACAGTGCCGTAGTTTTTGCCGCTGTTGTTGAACTGGTTGAAAAATCCATAGTCCCAGGCGTTTGCCAGAGATCCGTTAATGGAATAATTGAGCGTATTGAGTGTTATGTTATGAATTGTGTAGATTTTCCCTCTCAGTGATGCCAGATATCCATTGGAGTAATCAGTATGCCCTGAAGAATTTACAATAAGATTTATGATCTGTGGCTGAACGGCTGACACTGTAACAGAAGAACCGTTGAAACCGTATATTCCCAACTGCAGTCCTAGGCCCCCTGACCCATTGCTGATGCCAAGTGGCAGTGGACCGAGACCGTTTGCAGGTTGCGTAGTCCCGTAA
Source organism: Thermoplasmata archaeon (assembly GCA_021811505.1). The sequence continues at coordinate 5,760 of JAJZOM010000281.1, forward strand.
ACCTGAAACAGTGTTCCATCCTCGATCGCATAATTAACCGGGGAAACGTATTCCGTGTTCCCCAGAGAATTGATTATTCCCTGAGCAGTAAAGTGGCCGGTGACATTCACTGTTGAGCTAACACCTGTCGAATTAGCCACGCCAATTGTCAGGTCGAAAGTGACAGATGCGTTGAAATCGGGATATTTCGGAATAACGGATACCTCTGTTCCAACAGCCGCGGCAAAAGGAGGAGCACCGTTAATTCCGAGCGGAATATTCTGGCTGACAGTTGATCCTGTACTGAGATCCCCAGAGTGTATCTTTCCAACAAGGCTGTTGAATGCATTTCCAGTCTCGTGCTGATACAGTACCTCGTTGTTTCCGGTTGTTGTCGGTATATACCAAACCAGGAAACTCGTGAATAGAGTTATAAATACGGCAAAAAGGAGTATTGCGCCTACAACCTCTGCAACCGCCCTGTCCTCACCGCGCACTTTTACACGCAACAATCTGTTCCGGTACAATAAGTAATGATATGTTTCACAATACTTAATTTTATACATCGAAGGTCAAGAAAGCTTTTAGAGAATTAAGCCAATATGCTTATGTGTCTATCTCTCCAATCGAATACAGATACGGACGGAACTTAATAAAGAACATATTTTC
>JAJZOM010000298.1 GCA_021811505.1 Thermoplasmata archaeon
GATCAGGGAGGCAAAGATCGAGAGGGCAAGAATCTTAAGGAAGGAAGAGAATATGAAAGAAAGAAAAGGAGGTGTGACGGCGGGATCTCTCTCATAATTCTTTTGACGATTTGTCCAGAATTGAGATAAACAGTACAATCCATGCCGGTTAGATCTTCTCCCACGGATTTGTTCTCAGGAATGATGAAGGATACCGATACTACGCTGTCAGTTATGAGTACCTCGGATATTCTGTAATTGCCGTAATCATGCCATTTCCTGTTCCTCATCTTCATGGGGATGAATTCGTATTCTCCGGGCCTGATTGTAATTCTTAAGGCATGGTTCTCAATTTTTACAAGTTCCGAATCGATCCTCATGGAGAGCTTCTTCACCTCGGGATATCTTTTTCCTTTCCCGTTCTTCCTGAATGATCTCAGTATTGCAACGGACGATCTGCATACGGGATTGACATGGTGCCTTGCATAATCGTACTGCGAATCAAACCATGATTTGATCGCTTTGCGGAGATCGATGGAAGAGGGTATTTTCCCGTTTATCCTTCCTAGTTCCTCAGCCTTTAGAACACCATGCCTGATGGCTTCCCTCATGTCAGTCAGGTATTCGATTACCTGATCTGATGGATTATAATACCACCATATTGTGCGTTTTGATCCTGATGATTTCCACGGGTGGCTCACGACTTCACTGCCTCAAGTATATTCTTCATCTTATGTGACCGTAACCCGTATAATCTTGCGGAAAAGGACGTTATGATCGAGATCAGGTCCTTTGTGAGTTCCTCGTTTGCTGACAGTATCTCTTCACCGTCAACTGCAATTATCTCAGTACCATGAATGTTGCATATTCTCTCCACAAGATCAAAACCAAAACGTGCCAGCCTGTCCCTGTGCGTCACATAGATGGTGGAAACTTTATCTTTCTCCACCAGTTCCAGGAGTTCAATGAAACCTTTCCTGTTGAACTTCATTCCACTCCTTATGTCTGAAATAACACGGGATTCGGGTGATACTGTCTGCAACTTCTGTATCTGCCTATCCAGATCCGCTTTCTGATCATGTGAAGATACCCTTGCATAGATAAAGGACATCCTGTTATTCTGTATGCCGAGTATCCGGTTGATCTCACTCTCAGGAATCCTGCGGAAGTTATTCGAGAGCCTGACACATCTAATTTTTCCTTCCCTGTCCCACTTCCTGATAGTGGTTGGGTCAAGCTGCAGTATTTCACAGGCATCTCTTAGCGTGTAAAGTTTCTCCATGGCTCTTATAATAGTATATCATATGAATACATAATATTATCAATTAACAGTTAGAGCCCTTTTTCTGATGTCTTTAGCAATTCTGAGGCAATTATAAGCATCTCTTGTTAGCAGGGTTCGTTTGAAACCACTCTCCATTTTACTTGGCTAGTTAAAATATCCATATAGATATTCCCGAGATCGGAGTTTTTTCTATGATTGCTTACCAACCCACAAATACTTCTTGCGCCTTGCATTTTCCTACGACGGGACATTGTTAAGAATAAGTTTGTTTTCTTCGCACCACTGATCCGAACCAGCATTGTACCTAAAGAAGTGTTCTTTCTATTTGATCCTTAAATTATACGGTGAATTATCCCCAGAAAATTTATTTTGCATTTTAAATCTATATGATATATACAGTTGCGGATAACTTCTTATTTAAATCATCCTGTAACAGGATGATTTATTAGCTCAATTCACATATAACAAATAATGAACAGGAAAGACGATTTTAGGCATGTCATCTCAGAATGGTTCCTGTCAGACCTTCCAGAAACATTTGATCGGGACATCTCAATTCCGATGAATGTTGGTGTAATAGTATCTATTGTGGGCCCAAGAAGATCAGGAAAGACCTTCCTGATGTACGGTATCATAAAGAGACTGAGAGAGTCCATTCCCATTGAAAACATCCTTTATGTCAACTTCGAGCATGAAAGGCTGAGAAATCTGGATGCAAATGATCTTGGTGATCTGCTTGCCGTATACTACGAAGTTTCCCACGTAGACCGCAGGAGTGCAATTTATCTATTCCTAGATGAGATTCAGGTGGTATCTGGGTGGAGCAAGTGGGTAAACAGGATTTACGAATCAAAGGAGTTCCGGATTTACCTCTCCGGTTCCTCGTCCAAACTGCTTTCCCGGGAACTCTCAACCGAATTGCGAGGTAGGAGCATAGATTTTACGGTCTTTCCACTCAGTTTCCGGGAATACCTGAGGGCTACGGGCACCCCCGTCCAGGAACTGTCTTTACTCCTCCATTCAGAGAAGAGCGGCATCATAGTTGGTGCATTGCGGGACTATATCAAAACAGGCGGTTTTCCAGAAGTTGTCTCCCTCAGGGACATGGGAGAAAAACTCCTGAAATCATACGTTGACACCATAATTATAAAGGATGTCGGGGAGAGATTCCGGGTAGAGCCATCCGTACTATCTGTATTCTTCAATTATGCTATTTCTGGCTATTCAAAGTATTTTGCCGGAACCAAGACATATAACTACCTGAAGACGCTGAATTACAAGGTATCACGGGAATTTCCACTTGTGATCATGGAGCACTTTAATGAAGTATTTGCGTTGTTTCAGGTTGAAATTTTTTCCCTTAGCGCCAAATCAAAAAAACAGTATCCCCGTAAACTTTATGTTGTTGACACAGGAATAATAAATGTTGTGACAAGGACAGCTGAAATGGGCAGGCTGATTGAAAACCTTGTTTTTATGGAACTCTGCAGGAGATCAGAATATTTCACTAAATTTCAGGTATACTACTGGAAGGAATATGGCAAGGCTGAAGGCAAAGAAGTGGACTTTGTTATCATGGTTGGGAACAAAGTATCCGAACTCATTAACGTGACATTTGCATCCTCCCGCGAAGGTGTTCCTGAAAGGGAAATATCCGGACTGCTAAAGGCATCAAAAGAACTAAAATGCAAGAAGATGACAATATTTACATGGGACTACCTCGAAAGCGGTGATATCGCTTTTACCCCTCTCTGGTATTGGCTTTTGGCCCCTTCCGAGTGATATGAGTATCACCAGGAACCTATTTTTTAACACCATGAGCGCAAAATCCCAGAGTGCAGGCTAAGACAATAGGGGAACAAAGGATAAAGTCATCAATTCGTCTGACTGTGTTCAATGTCATCCTCCACCAACCATTTCCATACCGGTTTCACATCTATTGTAAAGTCCTCCTGCTTTAGAACCTGTTCCTGATCCATTGTGAGTATCAGGAAATACTCCGTTTTGATTTCCCTTGAAGCCTTGACCAGTCCCCTGATCTCCCGATCCATGTTGTTCATATTGGGTTCATAGCAGACCTGTATCAATTTCCTGTCTGCAGGCACGACAAAATCCACCTCTGCATTACTTTCATGCCTGTAGTAATAGAATTCTTTACCAGTCCTCTTAAGTTGCACTGCAACAATGTTTTCCAGCAATGCTCCCTCATTTTTACTGAAATTGGGAAGGTTTTTCAGGATAATACCGTTATCAACGCAGTAAATTTTCCTTGGATTCTTATCGACCATCTTCAACTTCCGATCAAACCTCTTCACCTCGAATATTAGATAGGTCTCTTCCAGGTATTCTATGTATTTTTTTACTGTGTTTTCACTCCGCAGCCCGAGACTTCTGGACAGGGAACGATATGTTATTTCGCTGGACACGTTCGCCATGAGAAATTTAAGAATGTTCCTGATTTCGGGAAGCCTTCTTATGTTATACCTGTTCATGATATCTTTCTGAATTATGTCACTGATAAGATGAAGCAGGACAGTACTGTTGCCGGAAACAACTGCTTCCGGCATGCCGCCACCGGAACTGTATTCTTTGAACTCCCTTGACATGGTGGCTTTCTCCGGTGTAGAATAACCTTTCATTCGTGATAAATAGATATTTTTCGATCTGAGGAATTCCGTGAAGGAAAATGGGTAAAGTTCTACGTCAACGTGTCTTCCAGTCAGGTGGGTTCCAAGTTCTCTGCTCAGGAGGTTTGAACTGGATCCGGTAATGAATACCGTGTAACCTTCTCTGAGGAGCCTGTTGATAAACAGTTCCCATCCCCTGATATTCTGGATTTCATCAAAGAATACGTTTTTTTTCTCCCCAAATAGCTCAATAAAAGCCTCAATCAATGCCTGGAAATCCTCCACGGCAAACCCTGATATACGCTCATCATCAAAATTGAAATAGAAAAATGACTCAGGAAATCGGGCATTTATGATCTGTTTCAGCATTGTGCTTTTCCCGCATCTCCTGATGCCCTTGATCACCAGTGCTGATGATCCGTGGTATGATAATGCGAGGTTATAGATGTCACGTGGCACAACATTGACGGGCCTCTTGATTTCAGCCAGCTGATCATAGATAATCGTACTCATTAGTGATTTTGGCATCATAATAGCACATTAGATAGAAGTATTATAATATTGCACATTATAATGTGTAATATAATACTATTTTGCGTAGCATGTAGTGCATGCAATAATCTATGTTTTTGGTATCATTAGGGGTTGGAAGAAACAGTAAATCTCCGACCTTCATTGGAGGATCAAGGATTAATGGGTCCAAAGAATTAGGATCTAACAGTGCTTCTGGAGGCAGAGAAACAGGATAAAGGATGCAATGCACAAGCTTTCAACGAACCTTGTAAAGGAACACCCTGATGCATCTTTTGTGTTCGAGGACCTGACGGGAATAAGGAAGGGCGGTGGGAATAATAGAAAGAAATTCAGAACATACCTGAACAGATGGCCATATAATGAATTCCAGAGGAAGATCGAATACTTCAGTAACTATGTACAAAGACAATGAGACACCGGATTAGATTGAGGGATAGGCTATAAATCAGGTTTCAGGACAATGGTCAGGAAGCATCGTTACTGAAATGTTCAATGTGCAGGTTCAAGACAAACGTGATTCCCTGATTATGTCTTTATGAAATGCCGGGTTAAGTGAAAGTGCGAGATTCGAATAATCTGAATTCATCTTTGCAGAGGGGCTATTCGTTTTGTCAGAGATGCAATCTGGACAGGCGAGATGTGGTATGAATGGAAAGGTTGTGTTACTGATCCTCATTGCCTTCTTCAGTTTCTTTCCCAGATCGGACAAGAGGGCGCGTTTAACCAGTTCAAACGTTGATTCACGTAAGACAAACTCCTGAAGTGTCTGCCTTGACGGCGAATTGATACCGGCCATTTTCAACTCGTCGAGGATAACATTCCCTATTGGTTTCTCATGGTCATTTGCAAACCAAGTAACGCAGCATGAAGGGTAACCCAGTATCTCTCCTTGTGAGATTAGTCCCGAACTGTATTTGGAAAAACTTGACATGAAATATTCCCGATTGGACTCCTTGAATGCCCATATGCCATGACCTTCTCCGGAGACCTGCCTGTTGATCTCAACAGGTGAAATATTATTGAATTTCCTTCCGTATCCGTATGTGGTTCCGAATCCAATTTCGCCAAGAGATCTCATAACATTTAAAGTGCGTTCTGTTGTTTTTCCTTCGGCATAAAAAAATGACGGTTTGATCCCTGCGTCAACGGCCATAATTTGTAGATGCCATATGAATCGCTCATAGGCATCTCCGTCGAATTGAATATTTTGGATAAAGGACAGCTTTCCGGAAGGGTTCACCAAACGCAATTCATCGAATTATCAAAAAGTTGTCGGTATTTTCTCTTCTTAATGCGATCGCACGGACGATGTCTCATCTGGGCTCAGACGAGGAGTCCTGTGCACCATGGATGAAAAAACAATGGGCCATAAGTTCTGATCAATGAAGATGAAACATGATATATTGGAATTTGTGGTTTCTGATGCGTATTCCGGCAAGGTTAATATCAGAAATTTATATCGGAGAAAAGTAATGGAATACGGACGGATGCTGAGTATACAAGGCGGAAAATTTAATCATCAATGTTTTTCAGTAGTTTATTGCATTTCCTCCGGAAATGAATTTTGGTCGGGAGAGAATTGACAAAATTGTGGAAAAGGTCTCTTACATATGTTAATGTTTTAACGACAGTAGAATAGTATTTGGAAAGTGGCATGCAATATTTTATAAATGACCAAACTATATTTTCTTAACGACATGCGTCCATACACACGGAAATCTCAAAATAAATATAGGAGAACACTATCGGATAGAGAGGCAAGTGTCCTCTCTGAACTAAGTTTTAATGGTAAGATAATATTTTCACCTCATGATCTACAAGTGTACGTAGACAACCCCAGAAGCCTTATTGACGGTTTAATTCGTAAGAAATGGATCCTGAAACTGGCGAAAGAAGTGTATCTTATTGTACCGTTTGAAGCAGGAAAATTAG
>JAJZOM010000310.1 GCA_021811505.1 Thermoplasmata archaeon
CATTAAGTTGCTACAAAAATTGGATATACTTTTTGACCGCCAATAACACATTTTATGGTCCTGGTAAATAAGGTTTATGTTTATCAACAAAGTTGGCGATCTTCCACAACCAACAAGACAAATATAGGCCAAATTAATAAAAAGCAAAACAAAAATTGCCAAATAAAATCAAAAATAGTACAACAGAAGAACTGCTGTGACTCCTCTTTCTGGTTGGATAGCTTTATTTAACGACTAACTTAAGAGAAATATTTGGAGGTTTCCTCTTTTGTGAACACATGGAATGCACCTGCACCCGAAATGGAGGCAATTTCGACACCCTTTAAACCGCCTTCTTCTTCAAGGGCCACCTTCAGGGCTGCTATTCCAAGCGTAATTGCATCCTTCTCCTTTATGTCATCATTGTATTCCTTTTCAAGGTAGGCTGTGACCTGATCCTTTCCAGATCCGATTGCCACTGCTTTGTACTCGTTGATCGTGCCCGCGGGATCACAGTCAAACACTCTTGGCCCAATCTGATCGATACCGGCAAATATCATTGAGACACCATAAGGTCTCACTCCGCCATACTGTGTATACTGTTGCATCTGGTCCGCAACCTTCTTCACCAGATTCTCAATGTTTACCAGTTTACCGTAGGTCACTTTTTCCTGCTGAGCTGCAACCCTTGAGAAATCAATCAATATTCTTGCATCTGCCACGAGTCCAGAGGTGACGGACGCCACGTTGCTGTCCACCAGCTGAATCTTTTCGATTGAATTTTGTTCAACTAGCTTGCTTCTCACCTTTTTATCAGATATGAGAACAACTCCGTCCTTGAACTTTATTCCAAGGGCTGTGGAGCCTTTTTTTACAGCTTCCCTTGCATATTCAACTTGAAATAATCTTCCATCGGGCGAAAAGACCGTAATTGCTCTATCATATGCCATTTGTCCCTGTTGCATTTAAACCACTGAAATCTCCATATCAATTCATATAATAAACATTTCTTAGATGTCGTTGAAAAAAGTTCTTTTGTCCACGCCTGCACGACGGTGCAGACGTGAGAGTCGGAGAAGTAGCTGATTTATCTTATTGACCTGCGAAGTCGTGTCTTAGATTGGCTGCCCTTCGTCTCGATATAATACCCTGAAACAAGGGAAAATAGAAAACCGCGGAGTTACTCCGACTCTGAACTCTAACTCATCATAAAGGAAGTGATTGGAATCATAACGGGATCTGATACTGTGTGAAAATTGAATCATTCCTAAGATCTGACTGTTCGCAGCAGTATCCTATAGGCTATTACTGGATATCCTCTCGGCAGTATCTGTTGACACAAAATTCAATAAATAAATTCTTACACAGTCTCAATTGGATGTACATACCTATAAATGAGCAGTATTAGATGGCTAACAGTGAAGATTCAATAATACAATCGTTCCTTAATTTCATAAAGAAGCACAGAAAGTAAATCTTCCTGTGCCTACACAATCCTGAGGATGAGAAGACATCCGCCAAGGCAGAACAGCCCTTCTCGGTACAGCCATGGCCTTTCTGGCATGGATTCAAAACAAAAGAGGGGCTTCCGGGGACATCCTACTGATATCATTGGTACTCATCAACGGAAAATTCACGATGCAGGATACAATAAAACCCATAAAGAGGAAGCGTTCATGAGTAAAGTCGAACGAACTTTCTCCGTAGTAGAGGATATATGATCAATCCGGAATATGCTTTTAAACGATATCATTAAAATTAGCCCATGCTGCCGAAGAGCGACACACCATGGGCAATTACGGGGTAATTACTGTTTTCCGGCACCTTTCTTTCTCCAAATCAGCAGTGCTGCCACCACGACGACAGCCGCAGCGATCCCGCCGAGTACAATATAATACGACCCGCTGGAGGAGGTGGTCAATTTAGTAAAAGTTACATGGGTCGTATTGTCAGATCCAGAAACTACGATAGTTCCAGTCTGGTTGGCGACGCCGTACCCGTTCGCTGACACGGAATAACTGTATGTCCCGTTCTGCAATTGTATTGCATATGTAGTCCCGTTGGCAGTGTAATTTACGTGGTCAATTGTCAGGGTCCAATTGGTACCGGCCGAAAGCCCTTTCTCCACAAACGTTACTGTATAAGTCACAGCAACAAATTTAAACGATTCACTGACTGCACTGCCATTTACCGTTATGCTTCCGGAGTAGCTCGAAGGGTGATAGAGGTTGTTATCTGTATAAATTTTCACAGCATAGGTGCCGTTAGGCTCGCTGAATGTTATCTGCGATCCTGCTGAAGCCTTGACTGCTGTCCCGGAAAGGTTCACATACCAGTCACCGGAAGGGAGTCCACTCTCACTGAGCGTGATTGTATATTTTACCATGGAAAATGCAACCGGTACATCGACTGAATTTCCGGGCACAGTGAACGAGGAGACATAAGAAGGAGAGTACAGCTTATCCGAGGCCGAGATGGAGTACGTGTAAGTTCCGTTGAGGAGATACGTGGAATAGGAATCTCCGGAAATAGGACCCGAACTAGGTTCGCCTGTGACGTTCACATACCAGGTCCCCGCACCCAGGTTTTTCTCTGCAAAAGTGACTTTGTACTCATGCGCAAGACTGAACTCATAAACCTCAGGAGTGTATAGACCAAGATCCGTTAAATAGTCCATAACAAACAACGACTGCGAACTGGGATCAAAAATCATGGTTGAGGTAATACTTGGAGATGGTGTGACAGCAATAACTTGATCAGTCGCCGCGTTGATCTCTGTTATGTTACCTGAAGAAGACATTCCTGACCATAAATAGTAGTTTCCATTGTAAATGTCGTAAGCCGAAGCAGTTATGGCTCCTTTGACAGCTGGACCGCCGATAAATTGTCCTGTATTCGCATCATAAATATAGCTCATCATTGTTGTAAAACTCTGATTTCCTATCAGGAACATCCCGGGGTTGCCAAATGGAAGTATTGTTAGGGGCGCATAGTACTTTGGAGCGGCTGAGAACGTTTCTTTTCCACCACCGCTAAGGTTAAGGCTCAGTATCCCTGTCCCGTTGGTCATCATTAGATTTCCGTCGAAATAGACAGGGGGCTCGACTCTTTGGCCTATCTGAATGCTTGAAGACAGATAATTTGTAAAACTCAAGTTCCCCAAGACGTTACCGTTCTGACTTACCGTAGTAACATTGACTTTGCCGCTGGCGTTTATGGAGAGAAGGTAAAACGTATTCCCTGCATTGTTCACGGTGAGAGACACTACTGTCATATTAATCAGTGTGACGTTCCTAACAAAATGGAAGGTGGATGCATCTATTATTGACAGGCCGTTTGAAGTGGGAACGTAGAGATAACCATTCGCCGGATCATAGTACATCCCGGTCTCTGCTGAAACGTTCTTCATAGTGTAAACCTGACTTTTTCCGCTCGTCAGATTCATATTCGCCAAAAGTCCTTTTCCAGCTATGAATTGAAACCCGGTTACAAAGAGATGATTTGAAACGTTATCAAGAGCCATTGAAGTCAGTCCATACGGGGCGGGAGCAAAATACATTGTATTATATCCGGGACGTGTTATGGGCACTCCATTAAGTGTCGGAACAAAAGGAAGCAAAGAGGTTTCTGCTTTTATGAAAGACGCATTTGACGGAGACTCAAACGCGATGTCAAACGCGTTTCCCGATCCGGAGACCGAAAAATTCATGGTACCGGGATATGCAAGATAGCCATTCGCTCCCGTAACTGTAATGTTGTAAGTGCCGTTTACAAGCTCCAGGGTATTGCTGCCAGATCCAGAATAATTGAAAGTTCCCAAATTTTCAACATTAAGGTACCATTGGTTGCCAGAAGGGAGCCCCGTGGAAACAAACGTCACTGGAAAAGTCCCATGCATACTGTATGGAAGGTTGTAGCCAAGTGTGGTGGTATTCCTCTCAAATATCCAGTAGAAATGGTTGACTTCTGGAAAATTGTCAAACTGAAAACCGAGAACAACATTCAACTTTCCATTCGTGTTAAGCGGTTCATGGGAAACATTCTGCAGTACATTATCAATGGATATGGAAGTAGCGCTGCCGTTCAAATATCCTGTCGCAAAGATATGATATACATAAGGGCTGATGGACTTGGAAACATTATATGTATAAGTCAGACCATTTCCATTCCAGAGGCTAAGGCCAAGCATGTTGGAGTCGTTTTCAGCCCATCCCGCAGTCATTACTGGACGGTCATTGTTGATTCCTCCATTCCCGAATCCAGCCCCCCCGAGGAAGAATGTTGTAGAATCATTAGAAGTGGGGGTGTTCATTATACCATACGCCTCAACTTCGCCGGGGTAGGGAAATGCCGTTTGGGAGAACAGGTCATTTCCATTGTTGACAAATGTTATGCCGTTGTTAATAACGAATGTACCAGCTGTTGCCTGTGCAGTATTCCATATGGAGTTCTTTACTGCGGTGCCAGAGAAATTGTCGTAGAAGTTGAACACATGCGACCCGTCATCATACATGCCATACAAGCTTGTAAATTCCGGTGCCTCACCCGTGGAGAAGTTATTGAAGGCGTTGCTTCCAACTGGAAGAAAATTCATGTGGATATCCAGAGACCCACCCACAGCTATTGTAGAATTCAGTCTCAGCCAGTATGTGGTGTTACTGTCGGTACTGGAATTTCCGGATTGCAGCCAGGACGGGATCCTCGCGCCGCTGGTGTAGCTGAACCATATATTCGACAGGTTTCTATTCTCATACACAGAAAACATTGAGCTGTTTACAACAATCATCTCGTCGAATGGAGTTGGTGTCGCGGACGATCCGTTGTTATGTATAACTATGGTAGTCTGGTATCCGCCGGAATATGATACTAGCGGAGAAATGACCGGAATAGCTCCCAGGTGGGAACTCCCAGCAGTGGAAGTGGCATTGGCCATTCCTGTTCCAGAAGCAAACAGGGATAGCACAAGCAGCACCGAATATAGTATCTTAAATCTGGTATCCATAGTAAAGTAAAAGTTATTATTATATAAACGTTACTTTCATATCTGCCGTGCTGATTAACTATTTTAACGACCTGGCCCCCGAGCTGCTTTATTTCCTCATATTCCGAAGTTATTTTTTCATTTCATGCAGTCGGTTCTAATATTGCCGATAGAGAATAAAACGCTATCAAGATTATCCTCCCTTATCACGACCAGGCCTTTCTAATATTTCACCGGGGGGTTGTTTCCAGCAGTCATTTCAGATGATGAGCGTATCTTGAATGGTTAAAGGGATCTTACTATGTATAGAGTTTTCGCATCATCCCATCGACAGAAATCTTCCTTTCCCAGATCCTGAAGTCAGCAGGGTGTATACCAGTGCAATCCACTGGATCCCCAGCCTCGTCCGCCAAAACAATACGAGGAGAACGCTAACAGCCAACGGCACCAGACCGCCAGGAAGGTAGAGGGGGTCAAGATTACCCATCTTCTGAGAATAGGCAGGAAGGATTTGGATCTCCGGCATTTCCATGAAGATTTGCGAATGCATTGAGATCCAAACGTCATTCTGAACATTCAAGTATTCAAACTAAACCCCTGTGATTTTGTCTTTGATGGCCAATTCTCAAAAGCGAGTCGGAAGGAGTTCGATGATATTAATATGATTCCAGTCTTTCCCTCAATTTATAGAAACGATCCCAGAGTTCAGCTGGAAATCTATCGCCAAAGCTCCTGAAAAATGGTTCGATCTCGTTGAGCTCAGACAGGAATCCATGCGTATCGACAAACGTCAGTTTTTTCATCGTCTCCTTTGTCACGATTCCATTGCATTCAAACGCATCAGGATCCGGGACGTATCCGATCGGGGTCTTTATTGCATGTTTTTCCTGCCCTGTTGATCGGGCTATGACCCAGTTCAGAACATACATGTTGTTTGAATAACCGGGCCACATGAATTCACCTTTCTCATCCTTTCTGAACCAGTTCACGTTAAAAATTGCCGGAGGATTTCTGAGTTTTTTCTTCATTTCGAGATGATGCTTAAAGTAATCCGCCATATTGTACGCCAGGAAAGGCCTTATTGCCATGGGATCGTTCCGCAGCACTCCCACCTTGCCAACCGCTGCAGCTGTCGTTTCAACTCTTTGCATTGCGCCTATAAGTACTCCGTCTTCCCAGGAGAGTGCCTGGTAAACGAGAGGAATCAGATCTTTCCTTCTTCCACCATAAAGGAACGCTGTAACAGGGACTCCTCTCTGGTTTTCAAAGTCTGGGGACAGATGTGGATACTGCAGGATTGGCGTTGTAAATCTGCTGTTCGGATGTGCTGCATTACTGCCTTCCACATATGGCTTA
>JAJZOM010000261.1 GCA_021811505.1 Thermoplasmata archaeon
TAAGCATGGAAACCCTCTGAAATCATGGAGAGCGAGCTGGTGCTATTTGATATATTCGACACTGCTAAACTGCCAAATAGTACAAAGGCTGTATTATTGAATCTATTTAATGATATCAGCGATTCTGAGTTCCCCTCAATCCTGGATCAGTATATAAGCACCGACGAAAAGAGATTGAAGCTTGATGTTGGAATATTATCAGCATTGGGATTCAATGAAGAAGAAGCAAGAGAAATGCTATTTCCATTGTATGATGCAATCATAGCGGAGCTTAAGACTAAAGGTTAAAAGTGCTAAAAAATTACCGGTCCATCTTTTTCTGGTGTATGCTGAAGTCTTCTTCGTAGTATCCAATTATACCCTCTTCCTTGATGCCAAGTTTTTCCTGGACTTTTTTCGGAATTGTTGCTCGGAGAGAAGAACCACGCCTTGAAACATGAGCTACTTCGAGTAATGTTTGCATGCTCTGGGATTTTACAAGATAATAAAAAACATCAGATTACTTTATAATATCGAACAAAATGAATACATGTGGCAAGGAGGAGAGAATTCAGCATTGTTGACAAACAATGGGATACATTTGACTGGTTGATAAAGCAATTCGACATCCCGGAACTCTCAAAAGTCACCGTTAGTTATTTGCGCGAACCTAAAGACCCGAAGGCAACAAAGCAAGATGCGGAAGAAATAGCCCTCAAAATCCTAACCAAAGTTGACAAAAAGATATACAGTAAAGGCCGTAATAAAAGAGTGATAAGGAGAATAAGACAGATTGCAAAGACCAGACAAGATAAAACAGATGAAGACGGATTCCTGAAAATTATCCATACATCTGAAACCGATCCTAAAAGAATGAAACTATTGAAAAGCATGAGCAGGGGAGAATCAGAGAAGATACAGGTAAAACTCGCAGAACTGATTTCAAAACTTGCCCTTAAATCTGATTATGCAGATTTCAAGAGGTTCGTTGACCTCATGAGCACTAAGGAAGAGGCTGAGGCAAGAATCGCTGCCGGGAGAGAACTTATCCAAGACAAGAGGATAAACAAGATAGTTAACAAAGTGGCAGATGAAAAGAGGTTACGAAGGGTAGGCATACGTGATCTTCTCGCAACTTACGCCAAACTCTATGAGTACACTGTCAAAACAATTGGAATTATAGCGGGCTGGATCTCAATTTTCCACCATGATTACAAGAGAGTAAGCTATTACATTCACCGAGCAAAATCTTCCGAGTTACTTAAGTATGTGAGGGAATTCGAAGAATACACAGTCCTTGCTGACTTTGATGATCTCCTCCGAAATTCACCGTCCCATGTGACGTTTCACCCAAATGATGAAGAGAACTCAATAGAAGCTTTTGATAACATAAGTGGGAAAAGGAAAATATACACATATGATGAAATAGTCAAAAAAATTCAAGAATTAGTCAACCTATCATATATTCTTACCATGGTGATTACTGCTGATGGCATTCATTTTACCGTCACAAGATTGTACTTAATGCTTGTTGAAAGAGGATATTTGATACCTTCTAAATTGAAAATGATTCAATCTGTTGGCGAAATGCATGCATAAAAAAAGAAAAGTAGTAACAATGATATTATATTGAAAACTACAACAGAATTTATGAATTTCTGCATTTTCTTACTAGTTATTATTAGTCAGGTTAATTTATATTCTAATTGCATATGAAAAATCATGGCTGCATTGTGGCCATAGGGGGTGAAATGGAAGTGCCTAATAACAACAGTATGAACCAGAAATACAAAGACAGCAAACCTGTTCTTGGAGGACTGGGAGCAGGAGGCTTCATCGGTGCCATCATAGCAGGACCGGCAGGCGCTCTAGTAGGCGGCATAATTGGCGGCCTAATAGGGTTAGCTGCATCCTGAAGCCCAGACTTTGTAAATAAATAGACTAACGCCGCCCTTTATTTTATTGGGCGGCAACCTTCTTTTAGAAACGTCAATTTTCATTGGTTTCCTGTCATTTTATAATCTAAGTAATAGCAATAAATATACAAGATAAACAAAATATATCTGCCTTCAAAGTCTATCAATTCCAATGGATAGTGACCCTAATCGCTTGAATAAAGATTCAATTAGCTTCATTCAAAACCTAAACCCAGGTAACAACTATGCGGAAGCTAGAATTTATATAAAAACCCTATATGAATTATACCAAAGAACTATCTTAGAAGCCCTTTCCAAGGCTCTCCCCTCTTCACTTGGTTCGATACAGTCTAAAGACCTTAAAAAAAGGTTTGAGGAACTTACATTTCTGATGAATATTGCAAGAATTGAAAAAGCTCCAATAGAAAAATGGCGCCCTAGAATTATTTGCCTCCACGAGGAGAGAAACAAAATTGAGCATAATGATCTTTATGTCCCTGGTTTGAGTAAGTTCACTCCACTTGAGAAGATGCTGAAGGAGTTGGATGATTTTAGGGAATACTTATCAGGGTTCTGCGTTGAATATGATTCTAAATTTTTAACCTTAGACCTAAATTCTAAAATTCAGTTAGTAGGAGAGGCATTATTCAATGATTTAGCAATTAAACTTGAGAGGACAACATTGGAAAAGAATTCCGATGCTGCAATTGCTAAACGTGTGTTCACGACCGATTATATTTTAATGGAACTTGAACAAATAGACGACCTGATTAAAATTATAATGTGGCCAATTTTCCAAAATTATGAAAAGTTATCAGGACTAATAATGTTAGTTGGTGCCATTTATTACTTGGAGAGTAGGGAGACTGCCTACATATCGATGGAAATTTGCCCAAAATGTGGAGGGAAAATTGAAGACACTGCAAAATACGGAGGAATTGGTGAAGATGGTCCGTCTTATGTTCACCAAAGGGTAGGCTGCAACAGTTGTGAATATACATTAAACGATGAAACCATCAGTATTTAGGTCTCCAAACCTCCACCAATACCCACATCCCCACCGCTTCTTGCAATTGTCACACACATAGTCTTTATATTCAACTGTTATTTGTGACAGAAATCTGTTATATATTTGCAAGTCTTCTTATCTTAGTTGGGCAAGAATGAAGTCCCTGTAACTGATAAGAAATTGCGAATTGCTGAGAATTCTAATCAGTCGCCTGAGGTAAAAGGAAAGATAAAAGACAGTTCAAAGTTGCTGATCTGGCCATACCCTATGCTCGCATTGCTTCCCATGTTTGCGTTTGCATTCTACTATGTTGACAACATTGGTAATGCCCTCTTTGCTGAATGGAGCGTTGCTTTCGGAACCTCAGCTCTTGCATCCGCCACCTTCTTGGCGCTGATTATTTCCGATATAAATCAGAAGAAACAAGCAAGAGCTACACTCAATCGCATACGATTGGATGACTTCTATTCGCCACTTATAGAGATATTCTCCGCTGATCCTGAGCCCATCAAGAACGACCGCAGGGTTATAGAGAGAAAAGCGGATCTACTTGTGGAAGTCCTGAGGAGGAAAAGGCATTTGGCCACTCCTGAAACCGCCGTCAGGATCCCGGATAACATAGAGCAGATCGCATATGGAAATTGGCTTCAAGAGGCTGCCTACAAAAGGGGTGACCCACATCTATTGCCGATCATTGGGTATCTAAGATTTAGCAGCAAGGAGGAGATGGATCCTTGGACGAAGCTGGTAAAGCAACTCTGGAAAGATTATGTATTAATTGCAAAGGAATTGGGTTTTTCATGGGTGATGTTACAAGTAGAACCCACTTGGCGGTTACAATTGGTGCTAGGGAAGTCTTAATTTGACCCTACACCGAAACATGTTCTGGTTTAGAATTTCCACCATTATCCACACCCCCACCGTTTCTTACCATTATCAATCAGGGGATTAGCATACTCGATCTCCTTGTTCTTGATCCGTTCCTGTACCCTTTCCTTTCTTTGGTCCTCTCGTATGGTATGGGTGAGAGCTGAACTCTTGCCTCCTCCATGACGCCGTTGAGAAACCACTCTATCAGCTGTTTCTTTCCTTCCTGTCCTTCCAAGGTTGAACTTCTCCCTGACCAGCTGATATATGGCCTCGTCATCAAGGCCCTCTTCTCTCTTCCTCTCGATGAAGTCCTTCACCTTTCCGGGCCCGTCTTTCCTTGGGATCCCCACCGGGTAAAGGATCGAGACTGGCCTCGCATCCTCCTTCAGTTCCCTGCCGAAGTATTTCCATTCATTCGCTGATCGCACAATGGTCGCACCCTCATCCTGCATATGAATCAGCATTGAATTGAATGCTGAATAATCTCCGAGGGTTCCTGAATACTTCTTCATCTGCAGCAGGAGCTGATCCACGCTGGTGATCTTGCTGAGATCCCCAAGCATGTCCCATGCCTGCTTCTCCAGCTGTGCCGGGGTTGGCCCCACACTCTTGACCTGGACCTCCCTTGGCTTTCTCTCAGTCTCTATCTTCACGTGCCTGCTTTCATCTCCGCTCTTCTTTGTTATCCATTTCTGTACCATTTCTTATTCCTCCTTCTCCTCTCTCCTCTCTATGGGCTCCACAAGGACGGCTTTTCCGTCCAGGAGCCAGACCTGCCTGACATACTTCCTTCTCGGCTTGATCCTGTATTTTTCCTCTTCCTCTTTCATATTTTCCAGTCTCCGGTATTTAAAGCGGCGGAAAATCGGCCGGATGCCCCCCTTTGAATCATGTATATATAATAATAGGAAGCAGCCGCCGGAACAGAATGGAATCGTTGAGAGGGCAAACAAGACAGTGAGGGAATCACTTGTTCCAGTGGTCCTGACAGACTATGAGCAGGCCAAATCTGAGATCTCCACTATAATCGACAACTACAACAACAAGAGGAGGCATTCATCACTGAACTATCTCACGCCAATCCAATATTACAGGGGAGAACCCGATGTTCTACTGGCAATCAGGGAAGCAAAGATCGAGAGGGCAAGAATCTTAAGGAAGGAAGAGAATATGAAAGAAAGAAATGGAGGTGTAACGGCGGGATCTGTCTCATAATTATTTTGGCGATTTGTCCAGAATTGAGAAAAACACTACAATTTCAGGTCCTTTACTCCATTGTCTTTCGATAACTTCACCGCTACTATTCCCTGATCCGACTTCCATGCACACTTTCCATGCCATTTCGTTTCGCTTATAGGCATGGTTATCCTTGCGGAATGTGCATGGATCTCCCAAGTTACCCGCAATATCCTTTCATGCATGCAACACCGACGACGCCGAGGGAGTGATATGGCTTGTTTCCGGAAGAATAGGGCATCGGCTAAAGGCTGCCTGTCCCTTCCTATATGTTCTCCTTCCGAATACTCGTGTTTTATTGCCATTTCATTCCTGCATTCACCACACGCATACTGGTTCTGCCTCCCCTTAACACCCCTGCCTGAGGTGAGGGTGTGAATAGTCACGACGCTCTCTTGGTTTCGCTTTTGCTGAAGCCTGCATGATAGCTTGCCCCTTTCGGGACTTTCGTCGGTCAGTTTCGGCACAGCAGATTGCTCTGCAGTTCGTGACCCAAGCTTACAGTCGTACACGCAATTACTGTACAGGACTCTCACCAGCCGGATATTTCGATTCCTTGGCACACATGCGTGTCGATTCCAGCCCATAGCAATATATCACTTCCCGCCCATGTCCTGGATGAGGGAGAAGTGATCAGACCGCAGACACCTATGACTTCCTCCCAAGGAAGAGAATGCCTATCGGCGTATTTGATCAGGGGAGATTCAGAGCATAGTGAGCCGCTGCTCACAGTTGAACAATGCTCCCCCTCCCTACACCTGACACTGGCTTCCCAGTATTCTTCAAGGATATAGGTTGATCTCCTATAGCATTCAAAGCAACCGTTATATATTGTTCTTCCTGTTCCGTACAATACGGCTTCCGGGAACAATTTAATTTCAGAACACTAACCTGTTACCAAAGGTTAAAAGGTACTTAAGTAATTATGTACTTATGTCCGAAACTCTTAAAGTAGAACTAGACGAAGAACTACTCAACAAGTTTAAGAGGAAGGCCTTCGAAACTCATGGATTTAAGAAAGGTGCCATCAAGAAAGCAATTGAAGAACTCTTGAAGCAATACACAAGTGAAGGCAAACCAAATTGGAATAATATTGCCGGTATCCTGAAAGATAGAACCGAAACATCGGTTCAACTGCAGCATAACGCATGGAAAGACATTGAAAGAAAGGGTGTAAGAAAGGACAGAAACTGAAGGTGGTATTATTTGCTTCTAGTAGATACTAACATAATTTTAGAACTGATGCTCCAGCAGGAAAAATCAAATGAATGTGAGAAGTTTCTCAACTCAGTTGCCAC
>JAJZOM010000049.1 GCA_021811505.1 Thermoplasmata archaeon
CATCGGATCAAAAATTGGAAAATGTGGTAAAATGAGCAACTATTGTTCTATTCTAGGGGCCAGCAGAAAAGATCCTTTAATGAAACTGGAAGGAGTTGATTTGCTCTGCCCGAAGCTGAACTCAATGGTGAGGGGATACTCATCCTTGAAACTGAGCTTCAAATCATCGGAAGAAGTCAGTGATTTCACGAGTTTCAGCAGGTATTCCAGTGGATAGGAACTCTTTATGGGACTCTGGCACTTGATTTCTTTGAGC
Source organism: Thermoplasmata archaeon (assembly GCA_021811505.1). The sequence continues at coordinate 257 of JAJZOM010000049.1, forward strand.
ATGTCCTTGGTAAGCACCATCTCGGATTCCTCGGAATCAGACATAGAACGGGCTTTGAAGTTTTCTGAACTGAGTGATAACCTTATTGAATCGGAAACGTCCTCAGCAGCCTTCAACCCCTTTTCCAGTTCAGTTTTTGTCAGTACAACATAAAATTCTGAATTAATCTGAGGAACTCTGGGAGTGGTCACAGTACTGTTGTCAAGCAGAGAAATGCTTTTCACGATAGTATTTATCTCGAACTTCAGTTTCTCTTTTTCTTTGACCAGGGTCACGTGATCGGTCGAACTTGCGAGCCTGATAACTGATTTCAACCTTTCAACATCGAGTGAAATTTCCTCTTCCCCTTCTATCTGGTACTCTATGAAAACTTCCTTCGGAATGTCAATGCTCATCATCGCAACGTGGGCGGGATCGACGGCCTTCACAGATACTCCATTGGCATCAATCTTGAACTTAGCCTCGGTGACAACGGTGTTCAACAGGTCAGCAATTTCTTTGAGATTCTTTACGGAAATAGTAAGTCGCAGCATACGTTACACCAAACAATTCTACTTTAGCCTAAGATAATTGGTTGGATCATAATTAAGGCTTTTCTTGTTTTTTAGGTAAGATTGAAATAAAAATGCCATCTAAGATCGACTCCCAAGATAATACAGCGATGTATATACAACCCAGAGAGAGAGCAGCACCGCTTCTATCATTTCGTAAACGCCCAGCCCCAGTCCAGTGTTAAAAACATTGAAATCCTGGAGAATGCCTACCAATATTGTCAGGAGACCGACTACAGCGCAGAAGAAACTCAAAGATCTGGAATAACCTTTCCCTGAAGTTATCGATGATGCGAATAGTATAATGCTGAGAGGGAACAGGATGAAGTATATCAGGGCAAAGAGCAAGTGTTCAAGATGGTGTGTCTCGTTGAAAACACCAACCAGCCCAAGTGAAATGCCGGAAATGGCCAGCAATACCGCAACATGCTTCTTGGCTGCACCGATTCGGTATAATGCCACGACGAATATCAGATTCATTATTGCTTCAAAAATCAATCCGCCATTGAACAGGTAAGAATATGGATGAACACCAAGATCACTGAGGGCGTTACTATACCAGGAATACCATGGAGATAAACCAATATCGGCGAAGATAAGGGCAAGGGAGGCTATCGGCCCGATCACGCCAAAGATCAGGAACTTTCTATACTCATTTACTGTAGAATTAGATTCCATATCGAATCATAACTACCTGGGATGTATAAATATTACATTTGTGAAACGGCACATATTTCGGAGAAAGATGACGTTTTTCGTATCTATGATACTCGGAAACATGCTACAAAATAACGTGGAAACTTAAATTATGACCCAATAATCACTGTCAGTCTTCTTAGAAGACACAAGGTGAAAAAATGCCAGAAGATTTGGACCCGTTTGACATAGCTCTTCAGCAGCTGAGAAAAGCCGCTGACGTTATGAAACTGGATAAGCAAGCAGTCGAATTGTTGAGCTCACCAAAAGCGATTTTACAGGTATCAATCCCTGTGAAGATGGACAACGGTGAGACAAAGGTATTCACTGGTTTCAGGGTACGATATAACAATGCTCGTGGCCCAGCCAAAGGTGGAATCAGATTCCATCCGGATGAGACGCTTTCTACGGTGAAAGCACTCTCTGCGTGGATGACATGGAAAACCGCAATAACAAACCTGCCTCTCGGAGGCTCTAAAGGTGGCATTATCTGTGATCCAAAGAAACTCAGTCTTGGTGAACTGGAGAGACTTAGCAGAGGATATATCCGGGCGGTTGCTGATTTCATAGGACCGGAAATCGATATCCCGGCTCCGGATGTATACACCACTCCCCAAATTATGGCATGGATGATGGATGAATATGAGACTATTGTAAGGCACTCCGCGCCAGGCGTTATCACAGGCAAGCCAGTAGAACTCTGGGGATCGCTGGGAAGGGGCGATGCTACGGCTAGAGGTGGAATGTATGTTCTAAGGGAAGCCGCCAGAACAATCAATATGGACCTCTCGAAGGCCAAGGTTGCAATCCAGGGATTCGGCAATGCAGGCCAGTTTGCGGTGAAACTTGTTTCTGAAATGTTTAAATCCAAGGTGGTGGCTGTTTCCGATACAAAAGGTGGAATTTACGCAGAATCAGGCATAGACTACGAAAAGCTCCTTGCACACAAGCAAAAAACCGGGTCCGTGCAAAATTATCCCGGCTCAAAAAACATCACTAATGAAGAACTCCTTGAACTCGGCGTGGACGTCCTGATACCCGCAGCAATAGAGAACCAATTGAGGGGAGACAATGCGAACAAGATCAAGGCAAAACTGATACTAGAGCTTGCCAACGGCCCCACCACGCCTGAAGCAGACGAAATATTCTTCAAGAAGAATATCCTGTTGCTCCCGGATTTCCTCTCCAACTCAGGAGGTGTGACAGTTTCTTACTTTGAGTGGGTTCAGAACAGTGAAGGGTACTACTGGACAGAGGAAGAAGTACACGAGAAACTGGACAGGAAAATGACGGAAGCCACGCATTCTGTTCTGGATGCTGCCAAGAAATACAAGGTCGATCCAAGAACCGCTGCGTACACGGTATCTGTCAAGAGAGTATTGGATGCGATGAAGTTGAGGGGTTGGCTGTAAACCTACCTCTCTTAAAATTTTTTATCCAACTTAGGATTACTGGAACCAAGCGGGTGTAGTGTAGGGGTTATCACTGGAGCTTCCCAAGCTCTAGACCCGGGTTCAAATCCCGGCACCCGCATACGCATTGAAATTCAGTTCACTGCATTCTAACCGTAATTTCCGCACTTGCTTTTCCCTGTTAACGGAAGAATCCAGAGGGCGTGAAAAATAGCTATCTCATGAAGAAGGTGAATCTTTTTCGGATATGCCTATTATCTTTTTCTCTTGATTACAAACGCATTGTCAACCCGGTCAAAACCTATTTTTGGATAATAATTTAGTGCAGTTTCCGCGGACAGCAGAATCAGACTGACCTCTTCTGAAAGCTGTTCACGCGTCCTGTGTACCATTTCCTTGCCTATTCCCATCTTCTGGTATTTCTTGTCAACGGCGAGATCCGACAGATAGCAGCAATAAGAGTAATCCGTGAGAGATCTGGCTATGCCGACCAGCTGTCCATCAATCCTTGCAGTCACTAACATGTCAGAGTTTTCAATCATTCTCTGCATTCGGTCCAGATCTTCATATGGCCTGTTAATGCCAGATTTCTTGAAGAGTTCTGATAACTCATTCGCATTTACGGTTCCTTTCTTTTCGTAAACCACATTCAAGGCAGTCATTCCAGATTTCCTCCTAGGGTAATTTTCGATTGAATGTTACCTCATTGGGTTGGAATTTCGAATAGCCAATCATGAAGTCATTCTACGCAGGTCATCAACAATATCATCCGGATCCTCAAGTCCCACCGAAAGGCGGAAGGTACCGTCATTTATGCCCAGTTCCTCTTTTTCCTCACGACTGAGAGACCTATGTGACATTGTGCTAGGATGAGAAATGGTCGAGTTAGAACCACCTAGTGTATTCGCAGGAGATACAATCTGCAACTTCTTCATTTCCTTCATTAGTTCATTAATTTCTATGTCAATATCAAATGTTACAATGCCGCCGAATCCTGACATTGTTCTTCTGGCAATCTCATGATCGGGATGGTTTTGCAATCCCGGATATCTCACATTCCTGAAATCTTTGAGAGACTGCAGCCTGGAAGCTACTTTCAAAGCCGCATTATTTATGTGGTTCATCCTTACCTCAAGAGTTTTTATGCCCCTGAGAGTCAGATAAGCGGTATTTGGATCCAGGGATGTGCCAAGAGTCCTTCGCAGATTGTCAATTTTTCCAATTAAAGTTTTATTACCGCTGGCTGAGCCAGCAATAGTATCATTGTGACCAGAAATAAATTTTGAAAGGCTCTGTAACACTACATCAGCACCGAGTTCAAGTGGTTTCTGGTTTACGGGAGTTACAAAAGTACTGTCCACAACAAGCAGACCATTATTTTCATGGACTTTCTTCGCTATCGCCTCAATGTCATATACTCTGAGAATGGGATTAGTCATGCTCTCTATCAGGACTATGTCGGCATTCCCCGCCTTCTCCAGCAATGCCTGATTACCTTGATCGGCCACAACGGGAATCATATTCCAGTTCTTCATGTATTCTGTAACAAACTTATATGTCCTGGCGAAAGAATCTCTATGTATCAGTATTCTGTCTCCCGGTTTCGAAAGTGCCAGGAGAGTAGTAGATATCGCGCCCATTCCTGAGGAAAATGATGTTGCGATCTCACCACCATCCAGGATTGCCATTACCCTGCTCAGTTCTTCAACTGTCGGGTTTGATTCTCGGGAGTATCTATATCTTTCACCGTCAGGCATTAGATATGCACTGGTCTGATGTATGGGGAAAGTAAGGCTGCCCGTGACCGGATCAACAGTCTCCTTAATTGACGGTTGAAGATTCTTGTGCAGTTACACCACCTGCCAATTTTGAAGAAACAATTGAACAGTTATATCCATATTCAGCAAAAATCCGCTTTGAATCACTCTTTATACCTTCAATATCTGTTTTGTTATCTACTACAGCTAAAATACTCGGCCCCGCACCGCTTATACAAACTCCGACTGCATCCCTTGAAAGAATGCTCTGTTTCACAGTGTCGTAAAATGGATAAACTGGTTTTCTTGCGACTTCTATAATATCATCATTCATGCCGGATTTCACGAGATCCCGATCACCAGAAATGAGGCCTGCAACCAGAGAAGTTACAAATCTCACTCCCTGCACATAGGATTCGATCCCTACCTGTCTTGGAACCATCTGTCTTAACAGCTTTGTTTTTCCCTCTATGAAGAGTTCCGGGATAACTGTAATGAATGAAAAATCATGACTGAACTTTATTCTTCTGATTTTCATGGGGCTAATTGATTCCACCAGTACCAAGCCTCCATAGATGCTTGCAGCAACGTTATCGGCGTGGGCAGTCCCGGAAGAGGCCATCTCTCCAAGCATTGCATATTTCACTTTTTCGTCATCGGAAAGTTCCAGATTCAGCAGATCATCCACGGCAGAAATCGCTGCTGAGGCTGATGCGCCACTGCTTCCAAGCCCCAGTCCTGTTGGAACTCCTTTTTCAATGCTGAGAGTTATACTGTCGGTAATTTTCTTTTCCTTGAACAGTTCGAGCACGCTCAGGCCGGCAGTATTCTTGACCGGATCCACTGGAAGACCATCTGCTATAATCTTTACCTGCCCATGAAAGTCCTGAGATGAAAATGAAGCCGTTACTCGATCGTGATAAGCTCCATGTGCCACAGCAAGGACATCATACCCTGGCCCAAGGTTCGCGGAAGATGAATATGCAATTGCCGTGCTAGATTCCATTCAACACGCAATTAAGCTTTGGAATAAGAGAATTACTTAATATACTATTACTATCGGTTATTTATCCAAAGAAATTGAACCAGTTCAGTAATACTCCATAGCCAAGCATGTTTTCCCATTGAAGTTTATGTGGCTTGTATCAGCCAGTTTCAAGGATTTGAATCAAAATGAATCTTCCTGGTAATACATGAATTCATTCAATTAGACTGCTTTGGCACTCTATTGCAAAACGCAGATGAAAATTTTACCTTTGAACATTTGATGGCCAGAGCCTTTCTTCACAAAAAATTAATCCATATTATGATTATACTTGGCGTAGCTAAATGGATGTAGATATAAGGCAAGGAGATGCTAGAGAATTAATCAAACAACTCCCTGATAGAAGTGTGGATCTGATACTCACTGATCCTCCTTATAATTTGAGCCCTTATTCAACGGGCAATATAAAGATGTCTTGGCGAAAAGAGTTCAACAATGATTTGGCAGAATGGGACAAGGAGAATTTTATTCCGTCTGAATGGACATCAGAGTTCACCAGGGTGTTGAAACCAACAGGAAATATCTTTGCATTTTGCAGTTATAATCTTCTGGGAAAGTGGCATGAAACTTTTGATGCCCT
>JAJZOM010000276.1 GCA_021811505.1 Thermoplasmata archaeon
TCTCAAAATTTTCCGCTTTTGTAATAATTCTGATACGCTTCTTCATTTCTTCAGGTTTTATTGGCTTGAATCTCATCACTACAGTTCTGGACTGTATGGGAAGAATGATCTGTGATGAATAGTTGCATGAGAACACAAATCTGGTAGTGGAAGAGTACATTTCCATGGTTCGTCTCAATGCAGCCTGCGCTTCCGGTGTAAGTTGATCAGCCTCGTCCAGAAATATAATTTTGAAACCAAGTGGATTGGATGGCATTATTCGTGCGAAGTCCTTGACGTTTTCCCGGATTATATCAATACCCCTTTCGTTCGACGCATTAAGTTCGAGGAAGTTCTCTTTCCAGTTCTCACCGAACAATTCAATTGCCAGAACCAGTGCAGTGGATGTTTTTCCGGTCCCTGCTGGCCCGGAGAATATAAGGTGCGGTAACTCTTTATGGTTAACGAATGACTGAAGCTTTCTTATATTGTCTTCCTGGCCTACGATTTCCGATAGTTTCTTAGGCCTGTACTTTTCAATCCAGATATCTATCATTTAATTCACAGCGATTGTGCTCATGAAGTCGTGACCTTTAATTTAATTTTATCGCACCGTCGTTGCCGATCCGGATACTTAATTTCGTAAAACTACTACCAGTGATCCTGGTCACCACGCATTTTCCTATTCTGGAAATCATTTTCCCATTTTTTTGTTTTCATAAAAACACTGAGATATCACGATGTTAATGGTATTTCAGAATCCATGGCCTGAAACAGATGAACTATATTTCCTGACTGCAAAACAGCCAAAGAAACCAAAAAACCGTTCGTGAATACCTTAATGCCTGTAGTAAGAATGTTACCAACGAATTGTCAAGAATAGAAGCTTCTGATCTAATCAGGCTGCTTATATCCTTAAGAGACCGTTGGTTGTTGTAATGGAGATTTTCCATCAGCACCGAATTTGTCTGATGTCCGTGGAAATACCACCGCCTGAAGCAGATCGTATACCTTCTTTCTCCAAAGTCAGCGGTAGCTGGATGCTGCCTAAAGACACTTAAAAACTAAACCGTTTCCAGGGGACGATGCGGCCCCGGGGGAAGCTGGATTTTGATTTCGTCACCGGGCACAATATCTCCACTTTGCAGTACGATTCCCATTATCCCTGCTTTGCGAATCAGGTTGCCATTTTCATCACGATCCAGAACGGCGTTCATAAGCCCAGGGCTGAAATTGTTCAACTGGTTGCACGGATTTCGGAGACCGGTAATTTCTATTACCGCGGATACACCAATGTGCAGTCTTGTTCCGGCAGGTAGAGATAGAAGATCGATTCCGGAGGTTGTTATATTTTCGCCAATGTCACCAGGGTAAATATCATACCCCTTGCCTTTCAGTTCCGCAAATAATTCTGAATGAACAATGTGAACCTGCCTGAGATTAGGTTGGCCGGGGTCTATGGCTACTCGAGAGCGATGCTTCACTGTAGTCCCAAAGTGGGCGTCGCCTTCTACTCCCATTCCCCTTATAAGTCTGATATTCTTTTCACCTGCCTTTGAAAAGTTATGGCTGCTGCTGCGGCTTACCGCTATTACCTTACCGCAAATGAAATCAGAGTCACCAGCTTTCTGTTTAGAGTCAAGTTCCACCTGTTTGGATGTGTATCATTTATTTTATTTATCTGATAGTGAGCAGTAAGACGGCGTCCCTTGAGGAGTAATACTGTAGATCTGGACTCTTCGCAGGAACATATCGGTTTCAGTGGCATGTTCGCTACAAATCTAAAGGTTGTAAACAGCCATCCGGTAGGTGATTTTTGATCTACTGGCAAGGATGTGGTAGTTGACTTGACGCTAAATATGCGAAATTTGCGATAAGTATCGCAAATCTCCTGCACTATGAATTTTAAATCTCAAAAGTTACAGAAATAACAAGATCCTAGACACATGTATAGTCTTCCAGAGTGATCAGCAAATCTTTTGAAGGCAAGAATGAAACCAGGCATAGATTCCAGAAGAGATATCTTTAGATTTGTGTATAATTCAAAACGCTACAATCTTCATCTATGGATTGTTGAATCTTTATGCCTAGATATCTCATTATGTATTGAGATCAGTGAAAAATATCGTTATTCTTGCTTCCGGCAAAGGTTCAAATTTACAGGCCATCATAGATGCGATTGAATCCGGAACGCTTAGGGCAAACATAGCGGCAGTAATCTCTGACAGGAAGGATTCCGGTGCTCTGGAAAGAGCGGCTAAACACAGTATACCAACATTTGTACTGATTCGCAACCAGAGCAACAGAGACACCTACTTCAATTTACTCAACGAAAGGCTTGGGGAAATAGATCCAGATCTCATAGTTCTCGCTGGATTCATGAAGATTATGCCTGCATGGCTTGTTGAAAAATTTCCACTAAAGATAATAAATCTCCATCCGTCACTCCTGCCGTGTTTTGGCGGGCCCGGTTTCTACGGGCACAAGGTTCACGAAAAAGTTATTGAAAGCGGGGCTAAAATTACGGGTTGTACGGTGCATTTCGTAACTCCGGACGTTGATTCTGGCCCAATCATAGCCCAAAAGGCTATGGAAATATGGGACAACGACGATCCAGAATCCATTGCAGAAAGGCTGAGTCCACTGGAACACTCCCTGATCGTTGATGCGGTGAAATTTGTCCTTACAGGAAAATTCCAGATTGACGGGAACAGAGTTATCCGGAAAACCCTGTAACAGGAGGATTTTCATTGATTTTGCCCTTTCGCTTGATAAAAATGAGAATCAGCAGTATTATGGCAGAGATCCCGGATACGAATATCCAGATGAATGCGATCACAATTAGAACAACGATATTCGGGTTAAGTATCTGGACTTCAAGAAAGCCGTTGAACATCCAGTGAATCGGGATATCTACATACAAACCGAATTTGAGGAAGCCGAATGCCAGAATGAACCCGACAAGGGCTGCTGTTACAAATTTACCCCAGTCCCATGCTCCGAAAAATATGTGGGCATACCCGAACAGCAGGCTCGTTATGGTAATGAGGATGTAATCGGCTTTTCCAAATTTTATGCCATGCTTCTTCTTGATTACTCCTGGAATAACCATGGAGAGGAGTATGCTGATTCTGTTCAGATTCCTGCGTTTCGCGATGATTACTGAGAGTATGCCAAGAGGTATTATCCTGAAACCAAGTTCTTCAGCAAAAGGAGCGTAAATAAGCGAGGCGTATGATAGATAAGGATGCTGCTGGATACTCCTTTGTATAGATGTACCGCCAATACCTACTCCGAAAAAATTCTCTATAAGCGTAATTACTATGGTGAGCAAAAACCCTAGAGTCCCCATTGCAGCGAAATATCCGAATGGCTTGTCTATGACCCTATCACCTTCATTGTGTGGATTCAGGAATATCATTGCCATAAAAAAGAGCGAATAAAGAATCACCATTACGGTGATCAGCGAAATGACAGGTACATTGGGAAGAACCACCGGCAGGAGAAGAATGAAGAAATAAATCGGTACAGGTTCACTAAACTTTGAGGAGAAAGCGGGGCTGAACATGCTCCATACAGATATAATGAAGAAACTTACCGCAATGACCCAGGTAATTGCGAATATTATGTTGAAAATTCTGGAATCCAGTATATTTTTTTTCTTGGGAATATGAGGTGCTGGATCACCCCATGGGTCTGGTATCGTGTCCATGACAACTGATGCGGGATGCTTACAAATACATTTTCAATCCAGCACGAATTTGTAACCGTACTCAATTATTCCGGCTTCTCCCTGCTGAGCAATCTTTCTGAACACTGTGCTGACTCTCTTCCCAATTTCAACCTCTCCCGGATCACAATCAACAACCTGCGCGGTAATGGAAGGCCCCTCATCCAGTTTAATTATGGCAAGTATGTAAGGTCTCTGCCTTGTGAATGGAGAAGGGACATCATGGACCACAGTGAATGATTCAATTTCTCCCTTTCCAGAGAGTTGTTCTTCTTTCATTTTTCCAATTGATTCCCTGTGGCATATTGGGCATACATCCCTGGGAGGGAAGTACACTTTCATGCAGTTTCCGCATTTGTGTGCCACAAGTCTGTACCTGTGCACGGATTCTCTCCAGAATCTTGATACCTCTCCCATTTATGCATCACCCACCATATGAACGACAGACATGGATCCGGTGCCACCCATACTGTGCAACATTGCGTTTTTTGCACCCTTCACCTGTCTTTCCCCGGCTTTCCCTTTCAGCTGCGTATACGCTTCCACGAACTGGCCTACTCCAGTAGCTCCGAATGGGTTTCCCTTAGCCTTAAGCCCTCCTGATGGGTTCACCGGTATCCTCCCGTTGAGTTTTATCTCGTCGTATACAAGGTCTTTTGCTTTACCTTTCTCTGCGAAGCCTAGATCTTCCAGCTCAAGGAGACCATATATGCTGTATGAATCATGCAGTTCCACAAAGGAGACGTCATCGATCTTCATTCCCGCTTTTGACAGTGCCTTTTGCGAGGCAATTTTTGCTGAATCAAGACCGTACATGGATTTCCTGCTGTGTACTGCAAGATAATCCTGTGCATCAGCTGAACTTAGTATCCTGATGCCTTCAAGCTTGTTTTTCTTCATATATTTCTCCGACGCAACAAGAATGGCAGCTGCCCCGTCTGTTATCGGGCTGCAATCCATGAGATTCAACGGTTCAGCCACAGGTGTTGAGTTCATGGCCTGTTCTATCGTTATCTTGTTTCTGTAATGAGCATCAGGATTTTTGGAGGCGTTCAGGTGATCATTTACAGAGATCATGGCCAGTGCTTCCTTGTCCACTTTGAAATCAGCCATATATTTCCTTGCGGTTATTGCAGCAAGAGCGGCAGGGGTTCCACCGAAGAATGCTTCCCATTCCCTGTCGAGCACGGAACTTGTGAGGTCAAGTGTTTCTGAACCATAGACGTCGGTCATTTTCTCCACTCCTCCAACCATCACAAGATCGTACTCCCCTGATTTCACAGCCAGATATGCCTGCCTTACCGCAGCTCCTCCAGACGCCGTGGATGCCTCTATCCTGATTGCAGGTATGTGATTTTCAGCGATTCCTGAAAAGTCGGAAAGCAAGGCCCCAATATTTTCCTGGCCATTGATTATGCCTGCGAGGGAATTGCTTCCGTATAACACTTCAACATCCCGGGAATATATGCCTGCATTTTCCACAGCCCTTAATCCTGCCTCTACGGCCAGCTCCCTGAGGGATTTTTCCCATAACTCACCAAACTTTGTCTCTCCTGCACCTATTATGTAAGCATCACTCAATACCGTCACCAACTATGATCTTCTTTTTATATTTCGCATAAACAGCGTAATCCAGCCACCTGACTTTGCTCAGCATCTCCTTGATCGTTGGAGCTGCATGTCTGTCCATATTTTCTATCATGTCAGTAACTGTTATGTCGAAAGCGTCCGACCCGGCCCCTGAACCAAAAGACACTGCGAGTATCCTGTCTTCCGGTTTCGCAATATCAAGAACTGCCGAGAGGCCGGTCATCATTGAACCGGAATATGTATTTCCTATGATGGGGGTCAGCAATCCGTCTTTATACTGCGCTTCCTCAAATCCTAGTGTTTTGGCAGCCCTGGTAGGGAACTTACCGTTAGGCTGATGGAATATAACGTAATCATAATCCGAAGGCTTGGTGCCAACTTTCTCCATCATTAGCTTGGCAGCCGAAATAACATGTCGGAAATATGCAGGTTCGCCTGTAAATCGCTCACCATGGCTGGGATATGGCTGTCCTTCCCTTCTCCAGAAATCCGGAGTGTCTGAAGTTACAGATATCGTAGAATTTATTTCGGCAATTACATTTTCTCTTCCTATTATGTACGCAGTCCCTCCAGCGGATGCCGTGTATTCCAGAACATCTCCGGGAGCACCCTGCGATGTATCGGCCCCTATGGCCATCCCGTACTCTATCATGCCGGAATCCACCATACCCTTTACATTCTGCATTCCAGCCGTACCCGCTTTGCAGGCAAATTCGTAATCTGCCGAGAACAGGGCAAAATCCAGGCCTATTGCAGAGGCAACTATTGTTGCAGTGGGCTTTACCGCGTAAGGATGTGATTCTGATCCAACGTAGATCGCCCCAATAGTCTTTGGATCGAGGTGTTTCCTTTTTAACGCATTTCTCGCGGCTTCCACAGATATCGTTGCGACGTCTTCATCCGGAGCCGGAACTGATTTACTTAAAATGTATATCCCATTTTTTATGGCGT
>JAJZOM010000236.1 GCA_021811505.1 Thermoplasmata archaeon
CTCTCAATTATCGGGTACAGATCTTTTTATCTCCTGTATGAGGACTTCCTTTACCTTCTTGATTACTGGATAACTCCGTGGCTTGGAGTAATGATAGCCGACTTCTTCATTGTTCGATTTGCTTACGGCAAGGGGACAAACAATCACGGATTCAATACAAGGGGGGTAGCTTCATATGTTCTTGGCATCGCTGTGTCGGTTCCGTTTATGAATCCCGGTTCAATAATTAGCGAAATGCCAATATCTTACATTCTCGGAGGTGTCGATATCAGCTATTTTGTATCATTTCTGGTCTCGCTACTTCTTTACTGGCTGTTTTCAGCCTTTCCAGTAAGGATTAAATCTCACGGTGCATCACTGAGCAATGGCAGTGATCAATGATTCAGAAATAGAACAACTATGTTCTAGGGGGATCCTGATTTCTTCGGAATTCAATCCAAATAACGTAACACCCAACGGGTATGATCTTACCGTGGACGTGATCAGGATGGGTTCTACAGATTACTCTAATGAAACTGAAGTTCCGCCGTTGACGCATTTCCTTGTAAGCACCAGGGAGTTCTTGTCAATGCCCTCAGATATCTGCGCCCAGATGTGGATTAGGTCCTCAATGGCCAGGAAGGGGATAATCGGATCATTCGGATTTATAGATGCTGGTTTTCAGGGAAATCTCACGCTGTCATTCTTCAATTCCTCCAGTGAAAAATTTTCAATTTCCCCCGGATCAAGAATAGCACAGATAGTTTTCCTGAGGATGGAATCCTCCTCTAGCAGGGACTATGGAAACAGATCGGGCAACTATCAGGGAAGCAGGGGCATTCAGGTAAATGGCAAGAACTCTGGGCAAACTTAATTTTCCGGTTTTAAATAAGGTAAGGTTGAGAAACAAAGAAGACTATCTGCTGGTCACCTGGGAATTTCTGGAATCATTTGAGAGTGCATCAGAGAGAGATATAGCTTCAAGACTTGGAATAACTGCAGCCACGGCTTCCCAGTATATATCCGCACTGGTGGAGGAAGGTTTGTTGAACAGGGAGGGGAGATCCATTTTATTCACACCGTCTGGCAAAAAGATGACAGTTCCTCTGGTCAGGATGCACAGAGTTTCCGAGGTGTTTGCGTATCGCTTCCTTGAGGTCCCATGGGAGGATTCACATGTGTCCGTTATGGAACTTGAGCATCTCTTCTACGGGGAAAAGGGAGAAACACTTTTTAAGAATCTCGGGCGTCCCTCCACATGCCCACATGGAAATCCCACAAATCCTGTGGAAAGAGTTCCGGGAATAAGCGCGTCTCTATTGCAGACAGGCAATTATAAAGTTTCCCGTGTGGTCTTTGAAGACAGAGATCTCCTTAAAAAGCTCGCATCAGTAGAAGCTTATCCAGGAAGGGAGGTAATCCTTGACACCAGTGATGGGGTAACTCTGAAGACAGAGATCGGCGAGATAAAGTTATTTCCGGCGGAAACACAGGCGCTTATTCTTGTGAAGTAGCGCTTCCCAGCGGCATCAGGTCAGTTCTTTTAGGGACATCGTATTCAAGGAACTCTCTACTGAGGTAGGAATCCTTAAAAATTCCCTTGGCCTCGACCAGAAGATCCTTTGGATCCGGAATTCTGGGGCTGTAATGGAAAAGGTAGAACCTCTTCACTTTCGCATCGGAAGCAATGAGTGCAGCCTGTCTGGAGGACGTATGTCCGAATTCGTTCACCTTGGGTTCATATTGTGAATCTGTAGTGGTTTCGTGGATCAGGACGTCGGCTCCATATGCAAAGGTCTTCATCGACTCCATGGGTCTTGTATCACCAGAATAGACGACTTTTCTGCCCTTCTTGAGTCCTGCTGCAATCATGTCCAGAGTGATGACCTTACCTTCTATCTCTGCAAAACCCTTATCCCTTATCTCCTCAATTCTCCTGTCGGGTATATTCAGTGAATCAACCTTCTTTCTGTCAATCTTGACCAGATCGTTCTCTTCGAAAGAATAGGAAAGGGCTGGCACAGGATGATCATTCTTCAGAGTTCTGACCTTGAAGTCATCGAACTGGACAACCTGATCCGGTAGAAGTTCATGGACGAATATATCGAACGAAAGTGTATAATAACCGACACTCAGTGCATTTTGTAATATGTTTCTTGCCATTATAGGTCCATAAATGTGAAGTGGTTTTTCCCGTCCATTAAAGGACATGCTCTGGATAAGGCCAATGATTCCGAGAAAGTGATCTCCATGGAAGTGGGTAAGAAATATGTTATCTATCTGCATAAACGAAATCTTGCTCTCCATAATCCTTTTCTGTGATCCTTCACCGCAGTCCAGAAGATTGGTTACGTCATCCGATTGAAGTACTATACAGGGCATTGCCCTGCCAGGTACAGGCCATGATCCACCTGTCCCAATGAACGTGATCTTGAAACTGGAAACCATGGAATGTGATAATGGCCATGTAAATTATTCTTTTCCAAGAAAGCTATTCAAGCAGTGATATAAATAAAAAATTTGATCTTAAGACATTCCTTTCAGGTGTCATAATTTTGCTAACATGCTGACTGCTACATCCCAGCGGTAGCGATCATAAAGACCACACAAATATCGTATCTTGGTAGGAGGAATCACTTTTTTCAAGAGGTGGTAGAATTAATTTTCCTTATTGCAGCGGGTATCTCCTCAACTGTATTGATTTGGAGATTTCTCCTGATATATCTACTGAATTCAGAATCGACCTTTGTCCCATGTCCATTGAGGATCATGACGAGTCTGGAGCAAAGTTCCATACCCTTTTTGTCAAAATCGGTTAAAATGATCACCTCTCTGTATCTCGACGAAATTTCCTCCGCCACCGCCACTAAGGTCTTTCCCTGGTTTATCTGAATGATTGTACCCTTAAAATTCATTGATCGGAGGCTCCTGATATCATTTCTGCCCTCAACAACTATTGGTACGGTGAGATTTTTCATGATATACCGGCTAAAAAATTCCATGATCTTCTGCTGTCTTGGAACCATTCAGATGTACATGGAAACACCTGTAGATAAAATAGTATGCAGAGTTGGGATCTAGTTCTGATTCATGGGATATATGCTTCAACCCGGATAATCCGTCATAGTTCCCCCTTGAATTTTTTTGGAATATTTGAATTTATATTAGAATAAATCATAAAAAAAAGTAATTATAAATAACTGCGTGAAATGACCACAGGTTGATGTTAACATGACTCTGGAAGTAGGTTCCGATGCCCCTGATTTTGAGGGCAAGACTGACAAAGGAACAAATGTTAGACTTTATGACTTGCTTAAATCTTCAGAAGTTGTCCTGTACTTTTATCCGAAGGACTCCACTCCAGGTTGCACAGCTGAGGCATGCAGCTTCAGGGACAACTGGGAAGATATTCAGAAGGCTGGTGCAGTTGTGATCGGCGTCAGCACGGACTCTCTTGATTCCCACAAGAAATTCAGAGACCACTATTCTCTGCCGTTTGATCTGGTTAGTGATCCGGATTACAAAATAGGAAAGATGTATGGTCTTCATGGTTTCATTATCAAACCCAGAGTTACATTCGTCATAGACAGAGGGGGAAAGATCAGGCACGTGTATGAATCGCAGTTGAATGCGAAGAATCACGTCAGAGAAGCTCTGTCTGCACTCAAGTCCATTCATGCAGGCGAAAGTGGCAGTTAGTCCCAGAACCTCTTGTTTTTAGCATACTCCATCTCCGCATTAAGTATGGCTCTAATAAAATCATCCTCATTCTGGTAAGAAACCTCCAGTAGTCTAGATGCTGTTTCAGGACCTATTCCATGGGCAGCAAGCGCCATAACAGCAAGTATACCTCTTTCTCTTACGAGATGGGCATTTTTATATAGACGTCTGCTCACAAGCCGGTCTTCCATACTTCCAGGCTTCCTCAAAACGTCTCTCTCGAAGTCTGATAAGGCAGCAACAAGACTGCTTCCGCAGACTGGGCATTTGATGCTGTCGATATCCCTGACCTTCATGGTGCGAACATTACCGCATCTGGTGCAAACAAGGGTGGTTTCTTCATTCATTATTCTTCTTCTGATGGAATCAAGGATTGTCTTGGTCGGTTTCAGGGGCAGAACTCTTTCAGAATAGTGGGTAAGAAAGGCCCTTGAGGTTTCTGTAATGTTGTCGTTAAGGGTGAATTCCATCTGACCTGCCCTCAGTTTAATGAGAAAAGAAGAAACCGCATCCAGATCCATATAATCCCATATCAGTTTGCTGACAGAATCTTTAAAAACAGGAGTCCCAAAATAGGAATCGACGATCTTCTCGAATCTGATCCTGCCAATCTCTGCGTCATTGGATATGATTCCAAATTTCCTCGCCTCGTAAAGGAATACCGACGAGAAAAATCTAGAACGTCTACACAGACCCTCAACATAAGATTCAAGCCTGTCTGGATCAACGCTTTTTACCACGCCAAGTATTTCCTTTGCGCCCATGTTCCTGGTTGTTCTGAAGTAGATGCTGTAGGGAGAATAATCCATTTCAATGCTTTCGCCGGTTATCATCGACAGCATACCTGACATTATCTCTGCAAGCGCAAAATTTCCCTTCGTGCCGAGAAGAATCTGCATTATTATTTCTCCATTTCTTGTTTCAATCATTGGTCTGGTTGATCTGCCGAGAATCCCTGAATGCCATTCCCTCAGCGCATTT
Organism: Thermoplasmata archaeon; assembly: GCA_021811505.1. The sequence goes on from JAJZOM010000236.1 coordinate 4,681, forward strand.
CTACCAAAATCGTCAACCGTGACCTGGAATTCTTTTCCACTCCTTAAAGAGGATACCATCTCCGCCACAACCTGAGGAACAGGTATGTCCTCCCCTGTCCATTTTGGTGCAATTGCGGCCGTTGCATAGGGTTCCACAAGAATCCTTTCCTTTTCGACCATTCTGGTTCTCCAGGTGGCTCCCTTCATGACAAAATAGCTTCCAGGTTCAATTTCGTTAACAACGTATCTTTCATCAAGCGTACCAATGAACTTCCTGTTCATCACATCTATTACCTTATAGGTTTTTTCGCTGGGTATCATTGAGATATTTTCAATGAAATACGTCAGGGAGGACCCCTTTCTTCCCATCTCATCCCCCTCCACCCAGATTTTCCTGATATTGTGAAGGAAGTCAATGAGAGAAGTGAATTCATCCTCGCTCATATCCTGATAAGGATATGTTCTCTTTACCAGATCATAAAATTCCCTGATCTTCATTTTTCCGACGCAGTTAAGTTCAGAAATAATCTGGTTGGCAAGGGTGGCCAGAGATCCTTTTCTGACCCGCACGTCTTCTATGTATCCGGAAAGTGCCAGTTCAGATATTGCAAGCGCTTCTTCCAGCTCTATGACATCGTTGCAGACAATAAATCCCTTTGATGTCTTCTTTATCCAATGGCCGGACCTGCCAACCCTCTGAATCAGCCTGTTAACCTGTCTGGGGGAGTTGAATTGAATCACTAGATCCGCGGAGCCTATGTCTATGCCGAGTTCCAGGGATGAAGTGCAGATCAGGGCTTTTATCTCACCTTTCTTGAAGGCAATCTCTGCAGTTTCCCGGGTCTCTCTGGAAAGCGATCCATGATGAACCATAATTGGTATATCCCCAAGCCATAATCTCAGCCTGAACGAGAGGTCCTCTGCGACACTCCTGGTGTTTACAAAGACCAGAGTTCCGTTATGCTCCATTATTCTTTCCCAGATGAATCTGATGGAGCCTGCGTATTGTTCATCACAACCCAGTTTTTCAGCAAGGTCTTTGTCTCCTTTTGGTGTTAGAGTTACGGAGAGATCAAGTTTCTTGACAGGCGAAGATTCCAGTATTTCAGGAGGCTTGACCGGCGATAGATACTTTCCCAGTTCCTTTGCATTTCCAATTGTTGCGGAAAGTCCTATCCTCTGGAAACCTCCACAGAGCTTGTCCAGTCTCTCTACGGCAACGGAGAATTGTGAACCCCGTTCAGACTGTGCAAGTTCATGCAATTCATCGACAATCAGATATCTGCATGATTTCACGACCTCTCGCAGCCTTTTACCCTTCAGCAGGATCTGGAGAGACTCAGGTGTTGTGATAAGCACGTCTGCAGGATCAGTTACAATTTTTCTCCTCTCCGTTGCGTTTATATCACTGTGTCTGACCTGTATCCGAATCCCAAGGTGCCTTCCATAATCCACAAGCCTCCCGAGCATGTCACGGTTAAGCGCTCTGAGAGGAGTTACAAAAATGGTGGAAACCGGTAAAGGTTTATCTCTCAAAATTTTATGGAATATGGGGATATACCAATTATGG
>JAJZOM010000011.1 GCA_021811505.1 Thermoplasmata archaeon
TGAAAGTTTAGTGATATCATGTTCAAAGTGAGGTCCCAGGGTATACTTGTCTTGCCTTTCAAGCAGATAAGTGAACTCTTGAAAGTTGCCGAATCCGATAGCAGTGTGTTCCAGAAAGCACGATCCCATGTCATATCCGGGCTTGGCAGCACTCACCATGAAGTACTTGGTGAACCATCCATCAGTTTTGAAATTACCGGAAATAGGGTCATAACAAACTGTATAGCACAGGGAAAAGACCTGAAGGCAGCACTCAAAGCTTCCTTCAATCTTGTGTTCTCAGTTCTGGAGGAGCTTCTGTCTCATTCGCTGGGGAACAGCGATATAGAAAACGAAGATGCGCTCATAGCGATAAGGGATATAGTGATTCTTGGGGTAGAAGAAATTTAGACCAGCTCGTACAACTTGAGGTTAGGCCATGCGTTTTGGTCATACTGAGGAATGGCAGCATACGAGGTCATTGGTGCTGAATTAACAACGGTGTATCCGCTGACTTCCCTGAAGTGTATGGTCATGCTCGGATAGTTGCTGATTTTGCCATAATACTCATCGTCGGTAATGATTATAATTGCTCCCGTTGTTCTTATGCCATTTATCAGATTGACAAGGTCGCCAAAGAAGTCGGGTCCGTAAGTAAACATAAGGAAGTCTGTTGAAAAGAAGTACAGATCGGGTCTGGATGAAGACGACATGAAGAAATCGATAACGTCATTCGGGAAGTCCTCCACTATGCTTTTCCCCTCGAGATTGATGACAAAAGAATTCGCACGTTTAGATTTTTCAGCAGTTATATAATGCTTCATTGTTTCGGAGTCAAGGGAATCCACGAGTATTCTGGACGTTTCATAACTGCTTGAAGTTGCATCGATAACTCCCCTTCCTTCAATAACTGCACTCTTGATCAGGTTGTTCTTAACCAGGTTCACAACATCATTTACGACGTTTGAATTATCCTTACGATGAAGCATTAGAACCGATCCGAGAGGAATGGACTTGGATTTTGTAGGCGTCAGCTTTGCCAGATCATCCGTGTCAAGAATCACCTCAAACTGCTCATGTTCAGCCTTTTTCTCATACTTTATCTTCTTGTCAGGGTAGGTAATTACGTTATGATTCAGAGGGGCGAACTTTCCGTCTTTCAAGGTATAAAGGAATATTGGGGTCGAACCTAGGGATATCCCTCTAAGTTTCTCTATAACCGAACTTCTGGTAAGGAAGTCGTCCTCAATGAAATAATTCATGGAGATTACCCCATCCGCAAAGTATTCAAGCTTCTGGTTCGCATCGGCTTCCAGGATAGCAATTACATTTGCACCGGACTTCTCAACGAGATCAGAATGGATCATGGAGAAAAGCAGGAGGTTGTTTATGTCATATTTCTCGGAAAGGGCTTCCATAGAATCTATAACGATCAGAGGCGCATTTCCAGCATTCGAATCCACAAACTCGTAAAGTGCCCTGATTTCCGGCAACAGATCCGTTATATTTAGTATCAGACCGTTCTCCATGCCGTTTGAGACTTTTCCCTCTTCAATCATCCTTTCCAGCTTCTGTAGAGATTCAGTGCTGACGTTTATGGTCTCGCCCTTTAAGGAAGAAGCAAGATTCTTCAGGGATACATCCTTCAGCCACGGATAGGTCAACTGCAGTGCCTCATCAGAATATCTTGCAGAGAGGTAGCAAACGGGAACCTTATCCATGATGGATTCTATGTAGCTGAGCGCAAATGTGGTTTTGCCTGCACCAGGCTTGCCTTTCACTACAAGAGACTTACCGTACTTCTGATTGAAAAATTTGTCCAGAAGTCCCATCAGTCCCTCTTTTTTCATACAATCATTCCTCTAAATCTGTAATTGTATACGGCTTCCATTCAAGGCAATATCTGGTGATCTGCCCAAACTGGATGTGATCCATAGAACCTTCCCCGAATACCAGTATCAGGTACGCATTTTTTTCAAGAGCAACGCTCTTGACCTGCTCAAAGGCTCTTGCCACATCGTAGAACGAGTGGTATACAATAAGGAGATCGAAAACATCTATAAATATAATCTGTGCTTTATTCTCGCTAATTCTTTTAGCTATCGTATCAATGATAAATGTCAGGTTAACTGGCCTGTTTCTCTGTCCACCCATTGAATCGGTAACCCAGATGAAATTGTCGTCGGTAAGGATCTCCGGCATCTCGAGTTTTAAGTTGAATCTTGAAACTATCAGTACAGATTCTTTATTGATTTTATCAGAAATCAGCAAAGACATGAACAGGTTTGTGAGCTCAGGGTTCATATAATAGGTATTGCCCGGGTAAAGGCCATTTTTCGCTAAGTATGTAGTGGCGCCGTTTATGATCTTAAGCTTACTAATAATATGGCTTGACAGAGCCTGCCTGAGCCTCTTTCTTGTTTCCTCTATATTTTTTGGGTCCAGTATCACGATCTCGGAAGTATATCTTATCTTGTCCTCAATTTCAGGTTCGTGTTCCGACATTAGGATAAGAAGGAATTTTCTATTCTCCTGCAGGAACAATTCTTTGTCTTCTTCTTTTATCATCCCGTTGACGTAATAGATGAGGGAAGAAGGTTGAGTCTTCTCTATGAGGTCTTTTGAAATGTGATCCAGGAGGCGATATTCGATGCCAGTGGGTGCCATTATCTCATTGAACAGCTTCTCACGCTTCCCGCTTTCATCGTATAGAATAATCATTACTAAGTTAAGCAAACCTCCTCTTTATATAATTTTTACCATTGTTATAATTTTCTACTTGCCAGCGTTCATTGCACGAAGACCCGGATTAATTTCTTGTCGAGGCAAACACATGGCAATACAACAAATTTAAGAGGTTTACAGCGATTTTCCCTTATGGTAAGGAAAAAAATTTCCGTCATAGGTGCTGGAAACGTTGGAGCTACCGTGGCACAATTTCTGGCGATGAAGGAATTAGGAGACGTATACCTTTTTGACGTTGTTGACGGCGTGCCTGAGGGCAAAGCCCTGGACATCCTTGAAGGACTTCCTCACTGGGGAGCGGATGTCATGGTCAAGGGGTTTACTACTGTAAATCCCGAAGCATACAAAAATCTTGAGAATTCCGATGTAGTGGTTATAACGGCAGGTCTTGCCAGAAAACCGGGAATGAGCCGGGATGATCTCCTGAACAAGAATCTTGAGATCATGTCAGATGTAGCCAGGAATGTGAAAAAATACAGTCCAAATTCAAAAGTCGTGATTGTATCGAATCCAGCAGATATAATGGCCTACGCGTTCCAGAAAGTCTCCGGCATGAAACCCGAGAGCATAATCGGTCTCGGAGGATCTTTAGACAGCGCGAGGTTCAGAACATTTCTTGCCGAGGAACTCCATGTATCCGTTGAGGATGTCAACGCCTTTGTTATTGGCGGACACGGCGATGATATGGTACCATTCATCAGATACTCCAACGTGGCTGGGATACCAATTTCCAACCTGCTGAGCAAAGAAAAAATAGAAGAGATCGTGAAGAGAACCAGATTCGGGGGAGGAGAAATTGTGAATTACCTCAAGACGGGCAGTGCTTACTATGCTCCCGGTATTTCCATTACCGCCATGGTGGAATCGATAATAAAAGGAAAGGAGAGAATAATTCCGTGTGCGGCATACATCAGCGGCGAGCACTCAAAACACTACGGGATCAAGAACCTGTTTATAGGCGTACCCATTAGAATCGGGGAGAACTGTGTTGAACAGATATACGACATTGATTTCAGCAATGAAGAAAAAGCATTGTGGGACAAGACAGTCGAGTCCGTAACAGCAAGCTGTGCCAAGGTGGATGAGTTCCTCAAATCATCCCATTAATTTTTTTTCCGTGTTTTTAAGTATTTTTCGTAAAAATCAGGATATTTTTTATATTTAATTGGATCTTCAAGTTCTGCACCCATGAACCCCTGCAACCTCAACAGGCAGGAATCGCATTCTCCGCATGCTTCATCGCCCCCCTCGTAGCATGAAGACGTGAGCTCATAGGGTACTCCCAGACTCTTCCCCAGTTTGATGATCTCAGACTTCTTGAGATATTGCAGGGGCACCTTGATCTTGAAACCTTTCCTGTTACCAAGATCTGTTCCTATGTTCAGTGCATTTTCAAACGCATTGTAGAATTCCGGTCGGCAATCCGGGTATCCGGAGTAGTCAAGGGCGTTTGCACCTATGAAAATTGTACTGGACCCATGGCTTTCAGCAAACGATGCTGCCATGGACAGGAAGATGATGTTGCGGGAAGGGACGTAAGTGTTCGGTATGCTGTCGCTGATATTTTTCAGATCTCTCTTCTCCACATCACCATGGCCGGTCAGTGCGCTCTTGGAGAGATCGTTGAGATTGATGCTGGCAACTATTCTGGGAACGTTGAACACTTGGGCTAACTTTTCAGACGAAACTAGTTCCTTCATATGCCTCTGCCCATAATTGAAACTTATTGCATAGCACTGGTAACCCTTCGATATGGCGTATGCCAGGACAGTGGCTGAATCAAGCCCTCCGGACAGGAGGCAAACTGCCTTTTCACCCATTGATGGCCGACTCCTGGCAAGTGCACTGTCCCGGCCCCTCGTAGATGCAAATCCGAGCCTTTTTCAAATTACTGTATCCCTTCAATTTCTCTACAAATTTTCCGAGTACGTAGTCTGCAATCATCTCACTGGAAGTCATGGAACGATCAAGCAGAAAGACATCAGAAGCAGGAAATACATACTCTTTTAGGTTATATTTTACGATGCATTTCCCGGAGTTGCACACAACTTCAGAATATCCCGGATTCCGTGGCACAAGTACCTTATGATCCATTTCATCAACAATGAGTCGCAGTGTTGATTTAACAATACCATAATCAATCAGGATCCCGTCAACGGGATCACCTTCCAGTTCCAGGCCAACGGAATAGTCATGGCCGTGCAGCCTCGAGCACTTTTCGATGGTAGGTATGAAATGAGCAGCAGAAAAGCTGATTCTGTTCAAATTTCCGTCTATTCGCAGGAACATCTGGTCTATAATTGGCTGATACGTTATAATTTTAATGCAGTCCTCGTGTCTTGAGTGCCTGGCTGAAGACAGGGCCTGAAAATAATGTTCCTGTGCCACATGTATGCTGGGACACTGGAATTTGTCCGATCACACGATTTAAACTAAATACAACTTTGTAATTATAGTGATGGCTCAGTGCATATGGGCGCGTGGCCTAGTCAGGATATGGCAGCAGCCTCCTAAGCTGCAGGTCGGGGGTCCGAATCCCCCCGCGCCCGCTTTCGGCGGTTTCAAGCCATTTTCAAAATATCTGTACATCCTTAAGCAATCTACGTTGTTCAGCAGATTTTTATGTCATTCAGCGGGATTCTGTGCTTCTGCCTTCCTCCGTCATCGGATCAAAAATGAGGAAATGTGGTAAAATAGGCAACTATTGTTCTATTCTAGGGGCTAGCAGAAAAGATCCTTTAATGAAACTGGAAGGAGTTGATTTGCTCTGCCCGAAGCTGAACTCAATGGTGAGGGGATACTCATCCTTGAAACTGAGCTTCAAATCATCGGAAGAAGTCAGTGATTTCACAAGTTTCAGCAGGTATTCCAGTGGATAGGAACTCTTTATGGGGCTCTGGCACTTAATTTCCTTGAGCATGTCCTTGGTAAGCACCATCTCGGATTCCTCGGAATCAGACATAGAACGGGCTTTGAAGTTTTCTGAACTGAGCGATAACCTTATTGAATCGGAAACATCCTCAGCAGCCTTCAATCCTTTTTCCAGTTCAGTTTTTGCCAGTACAACATAAAATTCAGAATTAATCTGAGGAACCCGGGGTGTAGTCACGGTACTGTTGTCGAGCAGGGAAATGCTTTTCACGATTGTATTTATCTCGAACTTCAGTTTCTCCTTTTCCTTGACCAGGGTCACGTGATCGGTCGAACTTGCGAGCCTGATAACTGATTTCAACCTCTCAACATCGAGTGAAATTTCCTCTTCCCCTTCTGTCTGGAACTCTATGAAAACTTCCTTCGGGATGTCAATGCTCATCATCGCAACATGGGCGGGATCGACGGCCTTCACAGATACTCCATTGGCATCAATCTTGAACTTGGCCTCGGTGACAACGGTGTTCAACAGGTCAGCAATTTCTTTGAGATTCTTTACGGAAATAGTAAGTCGCAGCATACGTTACACCAAACAATTCTACTTTAGCCTAAGATAATTGGTTGGAT
>JAJZOM010000285.1 GCA_021811505.1 Thermoplasmata archaeon
CTTTGCCTTCAACTCATTGAATGATGACCCGTTGCATGCATCCAGAAATTCAATCTCTGTCTCTTCCAATCTCACATCCTTTCGGAAAAGTGCGTAACACAAGTCATAATTTCTCCTTGAGGCCCACTGAACACCTCTTACAAACACCGATAGAAGCTCTTCAGCAGCCATCTTTTCCTCCATGAGATCTGTAATTGGAATTGACGAATAAGGAGCAGGGGAATTGAATCTTGACTTGAATGGATCAATGTACAGAAAGTGATCCATAAACAAATCGATATCCGTTGCTGAACCTATTTTGGGGATCTTGTCGAGGAAATATCTCTCAGAAATCTTTGAGTCTTGAATCAGGAATCTGATCTCCTGGCCACCATACATCTTGTCTATAATCTTGCTTTGCAACTCCCTCAAAAGCTTTGATCGGTCTTCCATGAGCACAATGTCAGATATTCCAGAAATGATGATGCCATGGCTGAACGGCGACGTATCTGATCTGTAGTCGTTGATCTGGTACTTCTTCCTGTCGATCACCTCTTCAACATATTTCACGGCCCTTGGCACATCCATCATATCGTTGAAAATTTCGTTGAAAGTTTCCTTGATTACCGGGAAATTATCAATCTCCTCCAGTGACCGGAGCAACTTGTCACTCCTTAATTGCTGTCTCGCAACGGAAATATCATATCCCTTGTATTTCCTGAGAATCATCAAAGATCTGGAGGCACAGTGACGGAATCTCTGTTTGAATACTTCTGTGTTGGAGATGGAGCGTTTGACAAAATCCACGGTATTTTCCGCATTGAGTATATTTGTCATGGACTTCAGCGGAATTTTTTTTGGATAGGTGAGCATAAAACCATCGTCCGTTACTGTGACTCTTGTGCTGACGGAATATTTATTTGAGATTGCCAGAGCGTAGGCCCTTGACAATGCATCGTTAAGTCTGCGCCCCAGAGGAATATGAAAAATTGCGTTGTAGTTTTCCTGATCATCCACGTATCCTTCCACTAGCAGCTTTCTTTCTGTCGGAACTGAGAATTCCATCTGTGCCTTTATGTAAGATTTTAGGCTGTTGGCTCCGAATTCGTCCAGATGGTAGTCTTTCATAAGCCACTCGTCGACGTTCTCTCCAGCTTTAATTCGCTTCTCAGCCTCATCCCTGAATCTACCGATTAAAACCCCAAGATCGTAACTCCTGGGAAGAAGTTCGCCTGTCCATGAAGGAACTGTTGGTCTCATCCCGACCGCCTCCTTCACAATAACTCTGTTTCTGGAAGTTCTCAGGAACATGTAGGTTCTTGCACCTAGTACAAAAACATCTCCCGTCTTGAGCCTCTCCACGAACTTGTCACTCAACTGGCCGAGCTGTTTGCCCCGTTCATTGATAACATGAAAGTCAGATTCGTCTGGAATAGTACCTATATTCATGAAGTAAATCATCCTGGAACTCTTCTTTTTTCCAAAGGTATTATTTTCGCGATCGTACCAAATCTTGCCATATATCCCGCCGCTTTCCATGCTTCCAGACAGATAGTCAAGCGTTGAGACGTAATCCTCTCTGCTGAGGGTGCTGTATGAGTATGAACGGGTGATCATTTTGAATGCCTCGTCAACATCCCACTGCTTTTCGAGCGACATTCCCACCAGGACCTGTGCCAGTACATCCAGCGGGTTGCGCGGGATAACCACCTTGTCTATTTCTCTGTCATATGCAGCTTTTGTAAGAACTGCGCACTCCATAAGATCATCAAGATCAAAGATCACAAACCTTCCCTTGGAAAGTTCGTTAATTCCATGGCCGGATCTTCCAATTCTCTGCAGTCCCTTCGATACAGACTTAGGGCTGCCTATCTGCACAACCAGATCAATATATCCTATGTCAATGCCAAGTTCCAGGGAAGTCGATGTTATAACACATTTCAGTTCTCCCCTTTTGAGTTTGTTTTCCACATCGATTCTGGTCTCCTTGCCAAGAGAGGAGTGGTGGGCTTCAATACTCTCTATACCTCTGGCTTTCAGACGAATTGCCACATGTTCTGTCGAAGACCTGGTGTTTGTGAATATAAGCGTCGTTTTATGCGTCTCTATAAGTTCAGCCAAAATATCGTACATCTTGTCGTTTGCCACTTCAGAACTGGCCTGGGTGAGATCCTTGACGGGAGTGATCGTGCTAAGATCAAGGAATCTTTTTGTATCGACATCGACAATCTGGAAAGGTCTCATCCTGTCCTCGGAAAAACCACAGAGGTAATTGCCGATAGTTTCCAGAGGTGCTTGAGTGGCAGAAAGGCCTATCCTGACAAGACCATTTGTAAGACTTTCAAGTCTTTCCAGGTTTATGGAAAGAAGTGATCCACGCTTTGTAGCAGATACCTCATGAATTTCGTCGACAACAAGATACCTGACGCTGGACAGTTTCTCCCTGAACTTCGGTGCAGACAGAACAAGTGAGAGTGATTCTGGTGTGGTGATAAAAATATGAGGCGGTTTCCGCAGCATCTTCTGCCTTTCGTTCTGTGGGGTATCGCCAGATCTCACAGCCACCCTTATCTTTGGAAACGGCTCGGTTTTGCTGTCAAGGATACTGTATATCTCTTCAAGCGGCGTTTTCAGATTTTTATCAATGTCATTTGCAAGTGCTTTGAGAGGACTGATATAAACACAGTAAATTTTATCCTCGAGTGTGCCTGATCTTGCCATCAGGAACAGTTCGTTGATGATTGCAAGGAATCCTGTAAGGGTCTTTCCTGTTCCTGTCGGGCTTGAAACAAGAACGTTGTTCTTAGCATGAATCAATGGAATAGCACGTCTCTGTGGTTCTGTGAGTGAGGTGTATTTCGAATTGAACCACTGTGCAATGACAGGATCAAGAAAGGGTAATTCATCTTCTACCCTGTAGAGTTGCTTTCCTGCAGTTTCCATTTTTTTTAATCTGAGTCTTAGTCTATTTTTATATATAACAATTGTGTAACTGCCTTTGTCCGGAAACCATTTATTGTAAGCGCATTTATGATGAATGGGATGTTTTCAGGTAGCTTATTCTCGATAGGTTTTTGGCTATAAGATCCAGGTCTCTGTTTTCGTGTTTAAGATTACCAAGTACCTCATTGTAAAATTCTATGCACCGGTCATAATCAGCGTAGTTTACGGGTTTTGGTATACCATCTTTTCCACCAAGCGCGAACGAAAATTTCACCGGATCAGCATATGATGGTGCGTCACCATACACAATCTCTGCAAGGTAAGAAATTGCCCTGATGGTGGATTTACCAACGCCCGGGATCGAAATGAGTTGGGTAAAATTTTCAGGAGAATACTCATAAACGCTCCTGAGTTTTTTCCAGTTTACCCTGACATTCAGATCCAGGATTTTTCTGTCTAGATTGAAATTATCCAGGGTCCGCTGCCCTCCATAACCAAACCTGTTGACCAGATTATCAGTTCTTTCAGCGGCTATTTCAACCATTGATCTGCGATTTTCCTCACTCCTGGCGGTGGAAAGATCCAGAACCCTCGGCTCTATTTTCTCTGCTGATAAACCGTTCCTGGAATCATTCAAGAGGTCGGTTGATTTGTCATATATCCAGTGATATCTTCTGGCCATCCTTTCAATTCCATTCATTCCCTGCTGTACAATGGACCATCTCTCTTTATAGTCGGATATGATAAATTGCATGTACAGGTCAAAACCATCCTGCAACAGGTTCTGGTCAACCCTGGCGATTGATTTAGCCTTTGCTTTGAGCGAAAGAGCATACTGATCGCTTACAGTTCCGGAGTTTACAAGTGTCCGCATCTCCTCCGAAAGAGCAGACATCTTCTCTCCTTTGCCTCCAAGAACAACCACTTCCCCTGGATTTTTTAAAAAATATTCCTTCAGTGCTCCCATTGTTGTCGTGGTTGTGCCGCTTGAGTTCCAGTCAAAACCTATCGCAAGAGAAAGGGAGTGAAACCAGAATGGATCGGATATTTTTTCTATTAGTGTGTGGGTTCCAAACTTCTCTATTATAAGACTGGAAAGAACACCACCAAGGGTGACCATTCTCTTGAAAAGATATGGTGGAGGATGGCCGAAGTGGAGCGGAAGAATCGAGGAACCGGATTTTCCCATTGGGTGATAAAGTGTTTAATGTAATTACTGTTTTTGTTTTTTCTCAGGCGATTTCTCTTTCTTCTTGAATTCAGTGTATCCGCACTTTCCGCATGTATAACGGTCCTCGTGTTCAGCAAGGAAAACTCCGGGTCCACATTTTGGGCAGAATCTCCTCTGTCTGATCAGCTTATCATTCTCAACCTTGTATATTTCTCTCTTCATCATCTTTATTCAGCCTTCTTTTCCTTCAGACCGTTTCTTAACAGTTCATAGTCGGGCTCGAACAGCATTGCGCTTTCCTTGTCCGCATATACCTTTGAGTAGCCAGTTGCTTCGTTTCTTCCGGTCTCCTGTTTAATTGAATCCACTATTACAAGTTCTTTCTTAGATCCAGTGTTCTTGGCAATAAGATCCCTTACAATATCTCTCTTGGGTGTTCCAGCTTTATCGAAAGTGATCGTGAATCTTATCTCCTTTCTCTTTAGGAGCTTGTTTTCTTTCGTCTCTTCTATCTTTATGTCTACCATATTACCTTCATCCTCTTCATCAGATCAATTGTATATTCTTTGATTCTGTCATCGATCTCTATGCAAGCAATACCAATATCTGGCACGCCGTATGTCACGAGTGTATTTTGATCTGCATAAAAAATTATTGGTATTACACTGAGGTCCTCTTCACCATTTACCTCAATTCTGGTTTTCCTTCCGCTGGACAAAGCTGATCTTATCCCCTCCATCAGTTCATAGGTTATGTAACCAGGCGGATTGTCAATCAGCAATGAACCCGGCTCATGCTTAAAAGTCCCGTTTGAAACCCTCTTAGTCTTAAGATCAACTACCTCAAGCAAGAGGTCGATCCCTTTTCTCTTCAGGACTTCTGTAGTTACATCTCCAACTACCACAATTTTTTTCCTTGAAGAATAAGCAGCTATTTCATCCACAGTGCAAATCCTGTGTTTAACAGATGCAATCTCGTTTCTTATATTCAGGTCAATAAAAAGCTTACTGCCTGACTTTAATTGCATATTTACCTGGTTCGGTAATGCCGCTGGATTTTGCCAGCAGTGAATGTGCCGGTTCGTTCACCATTAAAAATCCAAACCACTCCTCGGTGGTTTTCTCTTCCGGATGGTATATGCAGTTCTTGTCAACGGTCAGTCTTTTGCATTTCTTGCAGGCTCTATAAATCTGTTTCAATGGAAGTCACCCCTATGCCTCGTTCTTCTTCTGGACCAGCCACTCTAATTTGCCCAGTCCCGTTTGTTTCATCGTCAATCCAATCTTGCTGTCTTCAAGAGACGAAGAGGAAAGATTCATTGCAACAATTCTCACTCTGACCTTGTCATTGATCTTCAGGTCACGTTTTGTATCCTTACCTATAAATCTCTGGTTGTTAAGATCCAGATCTATTCTATCATCCATAATTTGACTGATGTGCAGCAACCCATCAAATGGCCCGAATCTCACGAATGCACCAAATTTCTGTACAGAGACGACAATTCCTTCCACTACCTCCTGTAAATTAGGTTCATAACCCAGGGCCTTGTAATGAATGGTTTGATAAACTCCCCCGTCACCGTGAACAATGCTCCCTTCACCTACCATGCTGATCTCCGTGACGGAGACTATGAAACATTTTTTGACGCTCGACGAATCATCCACAACATCAAGGAGTTTACCCTCTATTGACGATTTTGCAACATCCAACACTGAACTTTCATAATCACCCGATAATTTGTCAGGCGGAACCCTTGCAATATAATCGTCCTCTACTATAACGTACATTTTTACCGTTTATGCGTTTGTGCCTTATATTAATTTCTTAAGAATAAAGCGACTGACCGCAGTTTGAGAATAGCGGCCTTTTCAAAGGCATGAAATCGCTCCACCGATGACTGGAACTATGTTTTTTAGAAAGAGTGGTCAAATAAACACTCCTCGTTCACGGTATCTTGTATGCTGGCTAAATACTGGTCTTTCTAACGTGAAATATTTATTCAGCATGCTTGAGCATAAGTTGGAATGGGCAGTTTTTGATTCACAGAGAGTGGCAAATTCACAGAAGCATTGAATGTACATACTCTGATGACCGGATTCTTCCATGGGGTTG
>JAJZOM010000290.1 GCA_021811505.1 Thermoplasmata archaeon
GGTCTGGCACCTAAACTTCCTTTGTTCAGAGAAAAGACGGATTTGAAAGGAGCTTGCATAACCGGCATACCGATGATAAGCGGCATATGTCGACTGGCAGGAATGGATCTTATTGATGTAAAGGGAGCAACAGGGAGGCTTGACAGTGATTTCTCAGCGAAATTCGCCGCTGCTTTCAAAGCACTTGGGACTTACGATTTCCTGATAATGAATATCAAGGCAACAGACGTTGCCGGACATGACGGAGACGCTATTGCAAAGAAGAACGCTATCGAAAGGATAGACATGGCAATGGGAGGTATAGAAGGCCATCTTGACGATTCTGTCATCTGCATAACTGGCGATCATTCCACGCCGTGCGTAATGAAAGATCACTCCGGAGACCCGGTTCCCATTGTTTTCACCACATCCGGCATAAGAAAGGATTCGGTGAGGTTCTTTGATGAAATTTCCTGTGCCAGAGGTTCTTACAATATCATGAGTGGGGACGTACTGAGAATTCTGCAACAGTTGTCAGACAGATCTGAGAAGTATGGCGCTTAGCCGTTTGTCCTCTTTTTCATTATATTGTGCACCGAAAAGTATTTTTGCTCTTTGAAAAATTTTCAATGCCGATGATTGTTCTACACATTTCATGAAATCGGGTTGTGCTTTCCACCCTAAATTGAACACCTGGATTGTATTTTTTGCTTGAGAGGAAGGTTTAAATATTGTTGGCAATATTTCATGTCAGACAACTGGATGACATCTAAAAAATTGGGATTAAGAAATATAAGGGAAACCCTAATGCGTCGAGGCCTCGAGAAGGACTACCTTAAGAGGAACAAGAAGGACGTTCTGATATATTCCCAGCCAAAGGGCATCTATTATTCGGTTCTCTTCTCGATACTTCTCTGGTGGATACCAATTGCAGGCCCTGCCATTGCGGGTTATATTGGTGGGAGAAAATCGGGAAGCACTTCAAAGGCACTAACATCTTCATTAATTTCAACTTCAGTTATACTTATGATAACATTCATGCTCGCACCGTTCCAGACAGGCATCCCTGGTGGTGCAAACACTTACTTCAGTTCAGGAGTTCTGACCCTCAGCCAGAGCAGACTCATTGCTTATTCCGGACTTCTTACCGATATGTACACCGGTTATGGTCTTATAAAAACGTTTACCATTATCCTTCCCGGATCTCTAGTAATAATGAACGTATTCAGCTACACCGGCGGATTCATCTCCACCTTCAAAGCTCAGGAAGATAACCTTTCTTTCAGTTACATCAGCAAGAACGTTGATGATCGCATTAGATCTGTCAGGTCGGTTCCAAAAGTTCAGGCAACCAGGAAATTAATAAGGGAATTCACAGACGGCACAAATGAAGAGGAAGATGGCGTGGGAGGTTGGAGTTATCTGTGATATTCGCCTAAAGATGAAAGTGTAATATCTTATTATATTCTTTTTCCTTCTCCTTACAACAATGATAGATATCAAATTGCTCAGAGAATCTCCCAAGCAATTTTATGATGCCTCGAAAGCAAGAGGTTTTGATGAGAGATACCTGGATGAATTTTTCAGACTTGACAAAGAATGGAGAGATAATCTCAAAGTCATTAATGAACTCAAGCACGAAAAGAATCTCCAGAGCAGCCTTATTTCAGAGTTGATCAAGAAGCATGAGAGCCCGGAAAACGCAAAGAAACAGGTCAGGGAGATCAATTCAAAGATAGACTCGATGGAGGAGAGCCAGAAATTAATTGAAAAAGAACGGGAGAGAGTCGCTAGACTGATTCCAAACCTTTTACATGAAAGCGTCCCCGTTTGCATGGGAGACGAAAACAGCGTTGTCGTTAGAAGCTGGGGGACTTCAAACGTGTGTGAGGATGATGTGAATTATTTTAAGGAAGCCACCGCTGATTCCGGTAAGTTCCAGATCATACCTAAAAGGCCGACAAGCCATGTAGACCTTATGCAGGATCTTAATCTAGTGGACCTTGAGAGAGCTTCAAAAACGGCCGGATCGAGATTCTATTATCTTAAGAATCGACTTGTAAAGCTTGAAATGGCCCTAGTCAATTACGCGGTTGATTTTCTCTCGGAAAGAGGATTCACTATTGTTGAGCCGCCTTTTATGCTTACCTACAAAGCAATGGAAGG
Organism: Thermoplasmata archaeon; assembly: GCA_021811505.1. The sequence goes on from JAJZOM010000290.1 coordinate 2,146, forward strand.
TGCTACCGACATGGAGACATTCAAGGATACTCTCTACAAGATTGAGGGTGAAGATCTTTACCTCATCTCTACATCGGAACATCCCATTGCTTCGATGTATCTCGACGAGACCATGGAGGAAAATGATCTGCCAGTCAGACTGGCCGGAATTTCTCCATGTTTCCGCAGAGAAGCCGGGGCCCATGGAAAGGACACAAAGGGAATATTCAGAGTTCACCAGTTCACAAAGATTGAGCAATTTGTATTCTGTAAGCCCGAAGATTCTTGGGATTTTCTGGAGGAACTGCTGAAGAATGCCGAGGATATTTACCGAAGCTTGAACATCCCATACAGGGTCGTGAACATATGCTCGGGAGATCTGGGGAATCTTGCGGCAAAGAAATATGATATTGAGGCATGGTTCCCTTCCCAGGGGAAGTTCAGGGAAGTAGTTTCAGCTTCAAACGACACGGATTACCAGGCAAGATCACTTAATGTGAAATACAGGACCAAGGAGGGAAACCGTTTCGTTCACACACTGAACAGTACTGCCATAGCCACGACAAGAACCCTTGTAGCCATTATGGAGAATTTCCAGACACAGGATGAATCCGGATTTAAGGTCCCAGAAGCACTCGTACCTTATACCGGTTTTGATTTTGTTTCCAAGTAAATTTTTATTATTACGCTGGGAGTTTTAGGAGAGCTATAGAACATGAAACCTCCGTGGGCATGGATGCATACATAACCGTATTCCTGAACCACTCACAATACATACTTGTAGGGAGAGATAAAACAAGTAAAGTAGTTGAGGAAAAAACGCACATGCTTCAGACAATGGAGGATGTTACCGCGATCTTTCCGCATAAGCCCTTTTTGCGGATGTTGTAGAATATTTCTTCCATCTGTCCAGAATCGGGAGGCGATCCTCGCTGACCTGATCCATTACGTTGAGATAGTTTAAAATTCCATTTACAGCCCTATCAGCATCCCTGACGGCACTTATCAGGTCCCTGTTGGAATTTGTGGAATCTCCTCCGGAGAACAAGCCGGGTATCGAGGTCATGCCTGCCTCATTTATTATGGGCTGCCCTTGCGGGGTGAGCCTGAGCATTCTCAGATATTCATCTTCCATGAAGGTATAATCCGTTTCCTGTCCGGTCGCTTCTATGATGAAATCAACATCAATCTCGTGAACTTTATCTTTCTGAGGTACCGGTTTAGCTCGTCCACCCGCTTCCATGACCATCTCGTTCTGCCAGTATCGCAATTTTATGACTCTGTCGCCTTCCTTGACATACTCAAACGGAGTCACTTCCCACATATAATGCACGAATTCTTCAATGGTTTCTTCCATTTCCTCATCGGCATTCATGGATGGATATCCCGGGCGATCTATCTCCCTTCTCCTGTACATGATATACACGTTTTTGGCGCCAAATCTGATGGATGTTCGTGCGGAATCATTAGCTGTGAAACCTCCGCCTATGACAACCACATTCTTACCGACGTCAATTCTTTCCCCAAAGCTCACTCGTCTCAGGAATTGCGTGGCATGGAGCACGTTAACCGCATCGCTACCGGGAGTCCCTGTCATGTGTGGTTTCTGATTGCCCACTGAGATGTAGACCGCATCGTATCCCTTTAAGATTTCATCAAATGTTATGTCCTTTCCTATGTCTGTGTTCAGTTTAACGTCGACACCCTGAGAAATTATAAAACCTATTTCTTTGTCAAGAACTTCCTGAGGCAATCTATATCTTGGTATCCCGGTCTTCATGAATCCACCAAGTGCAGGAAGCTTCTCGAACAGGGTAACCTTAATTCCCTGTACAGAAAGATAATATGCAGCGGTAAGGCCGGATGGACCTCCTCCAATAACGGCAACCTTTTTCCCGATGAATTTCTTTTTCGGAAGATTAAGTATCTCCCCATAATCTGCGAATGTATCAGCAGCGTATCTCTTCAGATGCCTTATTGCTATGGGACCACCGGTGTCATACATCACGCAGATATCTTCGCACAAATGCGTGCATACCCTCCCTATGATTGCCGGGAACGGTAAATTTTCAAAAACTATTCGAACTGTTTGGGCTGGGTCTCCGACAGCCGTACTGTTGATATAACCGCCAATGTCGAGGCTCGCGGGGCATGCCTGTGTGCATATATTACAGCCAATGCACCTGCTTGCTTCAGCGACTGCTTCGCTGCCGCTATATTCTTTAACAGGCTCCAGTACGAAGCTTTCAACCCTCTTTTTGGGGTCTTCATGCGAGATTTTGACTCGTTCAAAATTAAGCATTCTGTGACCCTGCGCCTAAATCCATCCGTCAATAATAAACATTTTTTCACGGAGTCTATGAATTCGGTGCCTCAATGATGCTATCAGATCAACAACCTCGGAACTACAATCATGGCGAAGAACAGGTTAAACAGGACTATGATACTCATTACGACATACGAAGGATTCCTGTTTGATACAAATGAATATAGTGCAGTGAATACCACTGTTATTGGCGTAAAAATTAGTATCCAGAGTCCCATTGTGATATAATATACTCCGTCAAGAGCAAGGATGCCAGGGATTATACCAACGAGAGGAATAAACTTGGAATCAAACGTTGAGTTGAAATTTGCAATCTGGGATAGTGTGTAATGATCTCCCTGGCCGTTTATGAATAATAGAGCTATCCCAGTTATTATGAATAACAGGCTGGTCAGGACTCCCGCCTTCAGTATATGGCTCGTAATGGTATCAATATCATACTGTTTTTCCAATAATATCACCTCTTTTCTGATGCAGGTAGAGTCCGACAATCATCAGCACCGCAGACACTGATGAGATGTATATTTCCGTTGTCGGCCCATATACTATGTATTTTCCGAGATACAGACCCTTGAGGAGCATTTCTATTCCCAGAAACGAAAGAATTGCAAAAAATAGCCATCTTATGTCTTTGTTGGTGATTCGAACAAGTATCTTTGCACCAAGGTAAGATCCAATAAGAACACCTATGGCAGTAGCTGCCGCAATGAAAATCTGGATATAACCCTCATACCAGTAAATTGTGCTTCCGGTGGCTGCGGTAATACCTATCATGAAGTTGCTTGTAGTGGTAGTGACTTTCATAGGCAGGTTCATAGCCCAGTCCATGCCAAGCACCTTAAGTGCTCCGCTTCCGATGCCAAGAAGTCCCGATATTATACCTGCGAAGAACATAATCAGTTCTGCAAGCCACCATCTGACCCCTGTGTAGCTCACATTTTTTTTCAGTTTCTCGTCGTAATATGAGCCCTGCAGCTGGAAGACTTTTGTCCACCAATCTGCCTGCCTATGAGGAGGTTCTTCATATTTTCCGCGATGTATTGTCGGGATCAATGAAGTTAGCAGCACCACTCCAAAAATAACGTATATGGTCCAAGAAAAGTTGTGTGCATAAACATACACTGCAGTCAGAGAACCCACAATGGCCCCTGCGGTAGTAGCCATTTCAAGCCCAATGCCTATCTTAACGTTGGCTATCTTCTTCTTAGTGTATGCGCTTGCAGATCCAGCCGAAGTGGCAATTGTAGATATGAGGCTGGCACCAGTAGCATATATTATAGGAACAGAGAAGAACAGCGATAAGAGGGGGACAAGAACCGTTGCCCCTCCGAGTCCAGTCAAGGACCCCAGAATACCTGCAATGACTCCTGCCGCCATTATTAACAGGAATTTTGCAAGGATGAATAGAACAGCCGACATTCTACCCCGTATCGTATTATTTTATAAATTAATGTTCCACCCCTCATTGCTGGGATAAAGTTCCGGAATGCAATGCGAAGCCTGCAGAACCGTAATTATAGCCATAATAAGCGATAAGCCTGTAATATCCGCTGTCAGGAATTCCCTGACCTGCTTGTAAGGGAGTTATTGTAATATTGTAAGTTTTTCCATTTGTGTAATTCAAGTTGGTATGGGAAGTCCAAAGATAACCGTTCATGTAAATAAGTGAAGTTGATGGAGTAATTCTAAAGT
>JAJZOM010000045.1 GCA_021811505.1 Thermoplasmata archaeon
TAAAAGCGATTTCATCAATGATGCCATTAACAGTGGTCGGTTATCGCGTTCCAATATCCTCTGACGAGGACCTGCCATTTGAAACCACAGACGAAAAGAATCTTCTTATCGAGGTAAAAAGTGCTACCGACTCCGATGAAACATTTCTTGGGGTAGTTTACTCTGCGCACGATCTGGTTGGTATTTCTGATAAAGGTTTTATTCAGATATCAAAGGAGGAGCATATTTACCAAGCTGTGCTTGGAAATTCCACTTTGTTCGAGATCAGGAAACTGAGCAATGAGAGAAAGATCCCGCGAGTAGCCCTTTTTGTCAGGGTGGATGGTCGTCATCTTGCGATCACAGCCTTTATACCGTCAACGATGCTGGATGAGTATCTTGCCGTTCTTTTCTTAGTTGCGCGGAAAAATGATCCAAAGAACGTCATAGTTACCCTGTGCAGGTCCCTGAACGATAACCTCTGGGAACAGATCTGAGGAGGTAATAAATGAAGGATCCAATGTTGAGCATTGCGATTAATCTCCACCTCACATGTTCGCATAAAGGATTAATAGACACTTGGTAAATTACTATATAAGGTTAATGCATAAAAATTGAAATTTTAGGTGATGATGTGTGGCTGTATGAAAGAAATACCTGGCAATCATCCTGGTTGTTGCCATAGTAATCGTATCTTTGTCCGTGTATATTGCGGTAGATCATCCGGGTAAATCCAGCGGTGGGATCCTGAACGTGAAATTCTCCTCGAGCGGAAATACCACTGGAACGAGTTCCGTGACTGCGGGCTACAATTTAGTCGTTGATCCAGTCAATCCCACTTCAATGAATGAAAATCACATCAGCATATACGTGAATTCCACATTAACATCAGCGCTGACAGGGAGCTATACAATATCCTGGGCCAGCAGCGCTGGTGTGCAATCAAAGAGCTCTGGTCACTCCGTGGTGTGGGTTTCAAGCAATAGCGGGCTTGGCTATGTGATATTTTTGCAGCCTCGGGAACTCAAACCATCTCGAATGGTGCCATTCTTGATGTAGACTACGGGGACATAGTGATATCTGGCAGCACGATAAGTATAAACCCCATCGCAACTTCTACATGGTCTGGTGTAACAGTCAATCTATCGTATTCTGGATATTCCGGAATTGCGGGCGTCACATTATGAATGAATCAACCGCCAATGCCGAAGATCGTAATAACTACGTTCTCTTCGCTGACAACTATCATCTGGGAAAGATCGGGATTGGCCTTGGGATCAGTCGCTTAAAGATAAATTTTCACTCCGTTTCGGAGGCTTTGGGGTATAATTCAACAACCATTCCATGGAACGATGCTATTTCCAGCATGCAAAGCGATATCGGAAAATCCCTCATTCCAACTAAAACAAGGAGCGTTTTGGGTACTGTTGGTGCCCTTGTTGTACCGGGTGGTATGTATGCCTCATCCATACTTGGGCGGAGATGGAACTGGATTGGAGCTTACAATTTTGATCGTTTCAGGGTTTACGTCTTCAGGAGTATGGTTGGAGTAATTAAGCACCCATTTGACACCTAGGTAGTCTCCGAGGAAAAGGGTGGTGCAGGGTTGGCTTCAGATCTTTTTAAGACGATGCTTTCACATTCCCGGGAAGCGCCGATTTCCGATGAGGAATTCGAGGGCAAGATTGCCAACGTTCGTTCAGGGATAAAGGAGGCACTTTCGGGGATTTCTTTGCGAGGACTCGACAACAACCTCTGGGTTAGCTTGTGACTCACTGAATTCCCCGAATGCGCATGACATTTTCCAGAAACAATCATAGTTGCGCAAAAGGTTTTGGAATAAGGTCAACTTTGTTTTATTTTCCTGTATTTTTAGGGATTTTCAATAGCTCATGCTATCCTGTCAAGAAACCTGACCCTTACAAGGATGTAACATATTGCTGTGAAATATGTCTTTACCTCCCTCCTTGCGCTGTTGTTACAATTGTATAAGCCGGTGCAAGCCCCGCAGAACGCTTAGATCAGAATGGAAACTCTGATAGGGTACGATAATGGGAAAGATCATCCACCTCCACTATGTAGTTGGAATGATGCTTTCTTGCCGGCAGGTTCCAGTGTCTGTTCAATCCCTCCAGGAAGCGTTGCAATGCCTGTCTTTCAACGATAAAATAGTTGACGAGCGTGCCATTCTCGCATTTAAGACCAGAAAAGATGGCTCCGGAATAACCCTTGATTACATTGGCATAGAAGTCAGAAAAGAATCTTGATCTTACATTTATCTCAACTATGTGTTCTGACTCATCCACAACAGTGTGGAGAGCATCGCCCATGATTCCCGGCTGATCCATTCTCCAGATTAACCTGTCCGATTCATCATCGACAAATTGTTTAGGAATAAAAATGCCACTGTTCTGGAAGATCCCCTGATTCTCGGATGCGATCCCTTCCTTGTTGATGATCCACCTGGTTTTGACCAGAGCCAGATTGCTCGGGGCATTCCCGAAGGACAGGTACAAATTCAAAAAAATATGGAAGGTCACTCGTATTCAAGCCATAATGAACAAGGTTCCTTTTATAGGGTGCTTCTTCCGTTACGAAATCCAGAATCCTGTCACTGACCTTTTGGGATTGGCTCTCGTGAAATTCAATGCTGACATAAACGCTTCCAGCCCTCTGGAGCGTAATGGGTGAGACCCTGCATCCGGGTATGTCGTTGATATCATTATAGAACTGCCCCTGGAAATCCGGGATGGACATTCTAATTATATTTGAGGGGGAGTAAGGATCGAACGTCATGTTGAAAGAACTGCTGTTTTTCTGCAGTAATCTCTTTTCCTCGGCAGTCAATTCCTGCATGATCCTCCTGTAGAAGAACCATTTCTCTCCTTCTCTTCCAATAACGTGGAAGTGATCCTGCTCTCCCACTCTTATTTCACCTATTTTAAGGAATTTAGGATGAACCGCATGAAGTTCCAATACTGCACAGTTCCGAAGAATCATTTTATTAAATCGCCATCCACATACCCATACGTCTATATATTTTCTACCTTAAAGAGATCCTCCCGATAGGCTTGGAAACTACGTAACTTTACAGGATGTTTATCTGCATTATGATTGATTTTGGCAATTATCCGAATTAAATCCATAGTTTGATGCGCAGGGATAAAAACCGAAACTATCAGTCTGCCTTCGTCGACCCTCAGAAAGTGCGCTAAGCGAAATATCGAGTGATCGTTGCCTACGTTCCTTATTTCCTGTAATATTGGATTATTTCCCCAGGTTTCGTATAAATTGTCCTGCTCAGAAATGGTTATAAGATCATCTTTCCCCGTTATGGGAGATTTTGAGAAAATAAGTGCGCGGTAATCAGGGCCGGGTTTTTTTTCGACCTCTGCTATGCTGTCATTTGCTGACAGGCACCTCTCAACGGGATCTTCATTTAATGCAGGGATCGAATAGCTGATCAGGGCGATCGGAACTCTTGAATTCATCTCTGTAAGAAATGATATGGCACCAGATCCGGGAACCAGGGATTCTAAAGCGATTTCCCCACCACCATCAGCCAGGTGATCCATGATAAAGTCGGAAATCTCGCTGGTTCTGGACTCGTGAAATCTCAGATCAAGAAAGAGTTTTCCATTTTTCGACATTGTCAATATTTAGTTGATTTTTCTTCTAAATGCAGTGTGTAACCGAAATCATGAAATATGAATGAAGCATACCATCACATGCGACTGAGGAAGGCGCCTTTCACTGAGTTCAAGAGGATATCAACAACACTTGATGACTTCTCGCCACTGGGCACTTCCCCTATATTCATGATCAATAACATACCAATGATGGATCTTGAGCTCAGGAATCATGATCTCATAAGCTACATGAATCCGATGTGCCCGCAATGTCTTTCCAGAAATATTGTGAAGAATGGCACCTGTGTAAGGAAGCTGGAGAATGGAACAGTATTCAGGGTACAGAGATACATCTGCCAGGACTGCAGATATTCATTTTTGGCAAGACCTCCCAATTATGGCTACGGAAAGCATTATCCTGATGATCTGAAAGAGAATGGCATACGAACAAGGGTGAAAACATCTCCAAGAAGAAAGCGGACATATTTCACACAATAGGAAGGATCATAATATCTCATGAATCTATCAGGAAAGCAATTCCTGAAGTTCCGGTAACAGAGATGCAGGCATCCGGTTACTTCGTATATGACGAGCAGTATGTCCATATCAACGGCATAGAGAAATACAGGGCACTTCTCAAGGATACTGTTACAGGAATGTTTGTTGAGGACATCCTTGATGATCTGAGCGAGGAAACAATCTCCAGTTTCCTGATCAGTGCACTGTCAAGGTTCATCATACCATACGATTTGGATTATATTGTCATAATAACCGCCAGATATCATTATGAATCCATACTTGAAACGGTGGAAAGAAGGATGCACATACGCATAAAGAGGCAGAGATGCCTCTTCCACATAGAGAAGGATCTAGCGCACAGGATAAAGGTTTCTAGAAAGGAGAAGGAACTTGACATGGCGAAGAGGCTGATCAAGTTCATGTTCTTCCAGAATCGGAAGAATCTCATGGGTCTCGAAAGAAACAGCGATCCCATAGCATTTCTCATTGCAGGAAAGAATGAAACGAATACAGTGGAAATCATGCTGGAAAAGATAACCAGCCTGTATGGTTATGATCCCATCATATCCAATTTCCTCTCATTCCTGAAAAGAAACAGGAAAGAGGTATTCCTGTACCTTCAGGATCGAATGGTAGAGAAGACATCCGACATAGCGGAACAGCACTTCTCGATACAGTCATGGTTATTCAAGCACAGGTTCAAGACAAAGGAAGGATTATTGAAAACATCATTCTGGTACCATCACTATCTATCAACCGATAATTGACAATGTCCTTTTACTCTCGTTTCCCTGACTAAAAGGTGCTGCAAAGCCTTCATGCTAGGCGCTCCTTCTCGTTAAGGAATAATAACCAATATATTCGCGCGTTTTTAACACTTTTGGGAAAAACCTCAAAACAAAAATCTGTTAGTGGAAGTAAAATTACTCATTATTCGCATTTGTTCAGATCCTGAGAGATCGAGTGTGATGGCTCCTATCGATACTTCTGCGATCATTCCTCTCTTTAACATTCATGAGCAAGAAATACAACACCCTTCACAGGCGGGAGGACGTCACCGCTCAGACAAAGATTCTAAAATTTGAATATACAAACTATAATCTTTCAAGGAATGTCAGTGGAATGTCTACCCAGCCAGGTCTGTTGTTAAGCTCATATTTGAGTTCATAGATTGCCTTTTCGGCGAGGAATAGATCCAGTAGATCCATCTCGACAGCAATGCCAGATTTTTCCAAGTATGATTCAAGGAATTGCCGCATCATTGCATTCAGCCAGCCAGTACGGAACTTTTGTGGCACAATCTTGTTTGATGACTTTAATGAGTATGCCAATGCATAATCAAAAGATCTTATCATCCCTGCAATATCCTTGTAAGGCAAAGATAGTATGAAACTGCCAGATGCATTCCGCATGGGTTCCCCCTCAAAGTCGATGACGTAATATGATCCATCCTGGTACAAGACCTGGCCAAGATGGTAGTCGCCATGCACCACCATCAACGATTGATTCTGGAACTTCCTGGCTATTGCATTAAATCGTTCAAGATATTTAGGCCCGGAATCGAGAAGATTAGCAATCTTTATCTGAACATGTTCAGGCAAATTCCTGTTGATGGAATAAACATGTTTTACTTCTTCCAGGTTTGCCTGTATCCCGAGAAGCATGAGTTCCTTGGAATAAGCATCGAAGGAAAGATCGCTCCTGGGTGTTATTGTCTTGAGGGCAGAATGCATGCCTCCGGTTAGCGATCCAAGAAGAGATGCATCGTCCAGAAGCAATAAATCGCTCATTGAAGCTTCACTCTTGAGTATATTCAAAAGGTGCAGCGTAAACCTGGACCACCCATCGGTGGAACCCTGCAGATATCTGAACATGGTTGCAATCAGAAGCCTGTCTTTAAGATCAAGCTCGGCTTTTCCCACAGGCATTGGTGTTTGCATGAATCCTGCTTCCTGCCAGAGAAGAACAGGAACCTTGTAGTCAGGATTGTCTGCGCCTATGATCTTCCTG
>JAJZOM010000015.1 GCA_021811505.1 Thermoplasmata archaeon
AATTTATCCTTTGACAATGTGTTGGTTATATTAATTATATTATACTTATAATATTCCAAGAAGCATAAAAACATTGAACTTTTGGAAATATGCCGTGAGCCGGGATCGAACCAGCGACCTCCAGATCTTCAGTCTGGCGCTCTCCCAACTGAGCTACCACGGCGCTGCAAGTGAGCCGATGTTAAATCGTTATTTAATTTCTTTGACATGAATCACCCGATCATAAAATATATGCGAATATGCATATGCACTATGGAATGGAGGAAAAACTGCCCGGCCTTAAGAGCCATGCTGATATCGGGATAATGCAGTCCTACCTGCTGTCTTTTCTTTCAGGCTCTGTTGTTGCGTTGTCTTATGTATTCCTGCCGCTCAGGATAATTGCCGCAAATAGCATTGACTACGATACAATGGGAATCATAATCTTTGTTTTTCTCTTGTTTTTCCTGCTCAGCAGGATCCCAAGCGGATTGATGGCTGCGTCAGAATACAGGAATTTTGCAGCACCGACCGCTTTTCTGCTTCTTTCAGCATCTCTCTTCGAACTCTATACCGCAACGGTGCTGGAGCAGTTTCTGCTTTCCGCGCTCGCTCTTGGGGCAGCGATGTCCTTCGCTATAGTGGCTATAAATGCGAAGCTGTCGGAAAGTTACAGCAGCCAGAAGATCGGTTTCAGGAAATGGCTGGCACTGCTGCTTGGGGTGCTCTCATTTCCGTTTATACTTGGATTTGATGCGCTTACGCGTATCCAGTATCTCCAGTTGATGTTTTATCTGGTTCTAATATTGCTGGTTCTTGGCGCCTTTTTCCTTGTTGCTGCAATAATTGGATTTTACAGCAAGAATGGCAGGCCTCTCAGGGACGACATGTTTGCAACCGTATCCAAGACTTTTGCCCCGCTGAGGATGCTTTCAAAGATAGACAAGAAGGGTTACTTCCTGAGCACTCTGCTTATTGATACTTTGTTTGTTTTTTCTGCATGGTCGATAATCATATACCTTCCCTACTATTCTTACAAGCTCCTGAATTCGGTTCCGAGCCTGCTTGTCACTTTCACGATAGTTTCCCTTTTCTACCTTGGAATGAGATTTGCGGGACAGAAGTTGAAATCAGACAGCTTCAGATTTGCTTCCTATTTTTTCAGGCCTGTGGCATTTATCATTGCATTCTTCATGCTATCGCTAGCTACTACCTTCGAATTCATCCTTTACGCACTTCTCGTTCTAGCTTCCGTTGGTATATTCGAGGAGGGGGCGAAGCAGTTCGTTGAGTTCTCGTTCAGCAAGGAGGATCGGCAGATTGTAAGGAGAGCATCACAGTTGCTGAAGATGCCATTCGTCGTTCTGGCACCTTTGTTCTCTTATGAGTTCTTCTCCATTTCCACGTCATTGGGTTTTGCCTCGGCAATAATTCCTGCAGCCATTTCACTTCTGATTTCGACATTCGCAGTCAGCAACAACTCACTGAGAGTTTTTGCACCCAGCTGAAAGTACTGCTGATAATGTCAATTTTACATACCGCTGAATTTGACCGTAACCAGTCTACCTGTTATTTCATAGCTTTTCTTGAACCCGGGAATATTCATGGCTTCGATATCCTTCAAACCAATTCCATGCTGGTGCATACCGCTATTTTCCTTCTCCGGATTGTCGATAAAATTTTCATAGATCAGAAGGGTTCCAGCCGACAGGTATTTTCCTGCGAGAGCATTAAGATCGCTTGATCCGTCTGACCAGTGATGATAAGAAAGTGAAGAGAATATTAGATCAAATTTTTCTGTGGTGCTGATGCTGCTGCTTTTACCCACGACGCTTTTGACCCTTGGTGAAAGAGACAATCGCTCAAACCTCTTATTTGCAATCTTCACCATGGTACTGGAAGGATCCACGCACAGGATTTTAGCGAGGGGCAATTTCTGCGCTATTAGCGCAGATGCTATTCCCGGCCCGCTGCCTACTTCAAGAATCGCTGATGGATTCAATGAAACAATATCTTCCAGGGCTTTCGAATAAACTGTTTTGTGGCGTCGGGATAGGGAGGCCACAAATGCATAGAATCTAGCAAAGATCGGCCCGAATTCTTCCTTCTCGTCATTTGATGTCACTTCGCTACGTGTTGCCATTTCCTTTCTTCTATTTCGATATCGAAAAGTGATATAAAGATAGCTCAGATCAGCAATAATCTGGTGAATGAGCGTCAGCAGGTCCTAATCTAGAATGCTTCATTTTTTATGCATTTTGATTAAAAAGAGTGAAGAGATGTTGACTTATGCGCACCCAGAGAAATCAATCAGATCCCGAGGTGGAATCTAAAGGTTGTGGCAGTCCTGTGATGATGTGTGGAAGTTTTCTGACAGCTTCCAGACCGATGATTAAGATTCATTATGTGGAGTGCAAGAGGAACGATAATGATCGATTACGATTATGCACTTTTACGGATCTTACCAATACATCAACCTATCAGACAATCAGGGCATACACAGTCATTCGTAACTTTAGATATGTATTCCATCCTTTCCTTTGCAATAGGAATGGAAGTGCACCAGCATAATCCAGGCGAGCCGCAAACAAAGGATTTATTGCATATGCCGCAAGTTACTGTTCTTGACACATCCGCTCAAGACAGCGATATGTAAAAACTTTTACCAGCCACGAATTTCCCCAAAATGTTAGGAAAATATCAAACATATTGCCTGCATTTGCTCTTGCAGATTTAGGCGTATGTTGAGTTCATGCTTAAATCTTAGGAATGTTATCTTGGTCCTCCAATCTTCGATCTTAATCTGTTTTTACGTGATGCCTGTTAAATAAAAGAAGTATGCTGAGGCTCAGGAAAATATGAAACAAAATGATTGTGGATTGGCCTTTAATAATAAGTGCACATAGTTATCCAATTTTTCAGTAACCTCCAATGCCACCGGAGCCGGAAGAATTGCTGCTGGCAACGGTAAGGTTCAGGAACTGCTCTGCAATTCCCTTAACAACGAAACCGTTGTCGGGTGCCGGGAGTCCCCACCAGTCACCCTGGAGATGCCAGCTCCCTCCAACATCCTGGTATGACAGCAGATAGGGAAGAATGAGCGTTGCAACGGTATCGTTCACGGTACCGTTTCCCTTTATTGATGTCAATCCGGATAAATTCTGCTTATCGCTTGCATTCACAAGGACGAGATACCAGAGATCTGCTGTAACATTCGCATAATTTCCGGAAATAGAGATCTTGAAGTTGTAGACGGAATAATAATCAATCGGATCATGCTGGAAAAACTTGCTCCAGGTTGATTCAATCTGGCTAGTGTTCGTATATGTTCCATTCAGGGCGCTTCCTTTAACGTTCCAGTAAAGCACTGAAGATGAACTGTACTGCGATATGGTTTGTGACAGATTCTCCACACCGATTGCCTGCCAGTGCTGATAAGCTAGCGCAGTTACCTGGTTCTCTTTTTGGGAAAGAGTCGGCCCGGGGACCTTTGTAACATACAAGCCCCACCCAACTCCCGCAACAACTACCAGAACTATGGTCACAGCTACAAGAGCATAAATCAGTGACTTCCTTCCCCCGCTCTGTACACCGCTTGAACTTTCTGCCATATATATACATACCAAATCCTAGTACTTAAAAACTCCCTACCTGACATATTTGTATTTTTGTCAAAGCATGCGTGCAGGTTACAAGTGGATTTAGTTAATCCTGGCTATACATGACAGATAACCTCTTCTTTGCTTTTGGGAATTGGGCTGCAGTTGCGGCAAACATATAAACATGGATTATGTGGCAACCATTATGCCTTTGAAATAGCTTCATGTACCCTTTCTGGCACCGTGCGGATTTTTTCTACATATATTTTGGTAACTGGTTTTCTGAATTGCCGGAAAAGTTTTCATAATTTTACAAAATAAGTTTATCTTTATTCATTCATTAGCGTGTACGATGATGCCCGGTAGGATGAATTCCAGGGAAGTTAAAAGAATGATGGCTCAGATGGGGATCAAATCTGTCGACATGACCGACGTAAAGAAGGTCGTGATGGAAGGCGCTGCCAAGGACTATATTATAGAGAACCCGCAGGTAATGATGATTGAAGCGCAGGGAGAGAAGTACTTCCAGATCTCCGGTGCGATGAAGGAAGTGGCCAAACAGGCAGTTTCGTCTCCCCAGGTACAATACAATGATGATGATATCAAGCTCGTCATGGAGCAGGCAAAGGTAGACCGGAGCAAGGCAATTGAAGCGTTGAAGAAAGCCGATGGGGAAGTTGCCCAGGCAATCATAGATCTTGCGGCTCATTAGATAGATGATGATAGATTACGATAAGATCTATGCCCAGAAAGCTCCTGATGAGGCAGAGCGCAATGATCTGAAGAGAATATCAGGTTCACTCAGGGAAAAGATACATTCATTGCTCTCGAAGATGAGGGTATCAGCAGAAGTTGAGCTCGTAGGTTCCACATCAAAGGGGACAAACCTCAGGGGCGGAGATATAGATCTCTTCATTGTTTTCCCTACAACTTACTCGAGATCTGAAATAGTGAAAACAGGTTTGAAGATTGGACACATGATCCTACCGGATGGCCAGGAGAAGTATGCGGAGCACCCCTATGTCTTCGGCTATGTGGAAGGCCACAAGATTGATGTTGTGCCCTGCTTCCACATGAACGAGAATGATGACCTGAAGAGCGCGGTGGACAGGAGCCCCCTTCATACAAGATGGGTGAATGCGCATCTTGATGACACGAAACGGAGGGAAATCATACTGCTTAAGGCATTCATGAAAGGAATTGGCGTCTATGGATCCGAGGTTGCAAAGGGAGGCTTCTCGGGATACGTCTGCGAGATACTTGTAATAAGGTTAGGATCTTTCCTTAAGGTACTTGAATTCTTTGCTGGTTCAGAGAAGAGGCTGAGGTTAAAAGAGGATCAACCCTCGCCCATGGACGATGCACCCATGCTGGTCACGGATCCAGTGGACAGGAAGAGAAATGCTGCTGCTGCAGTAACGAGCGAGAACCTTGCGAGAATGAGGATCCTGAGCAGGGAGTTCCTCCATGAACCCTCACAGGAATATTTTGACGGCCTTCCAAGAAGGAGTCCTCCCAGGATGCCGAGGAAGACATGCTTCCGGATATTCTCGCTTGAGCGTCCTGATCTGCTGGAAGACGTTATCTATCCACAGGTTGAAAAGCTCCGGAGAATCATTGTAAGCGAGAGCAGGAACGAAGGCTTCCATCCCATCGATTCAGAGGTTCAGATGGGGAAGAGGATCAACATACTTGTTGAGCTTGAAACTGACACCAGGCCTGCGATAAAGGTGCACGCAGGCCCGCCGGCATTTTCACCCGAAACGCGCAAGTTCCTGGATAAATGGAATAATTCCACTCATGCACGGGGACCATTTATCATGGATGACAGGCCTGTTGTCGAGGTTGCGCAGGCATCAAGATACAACGAGGTACTTATCGATGCCCTGAGGAACAAGGATATAGGCGCTCACCTTAACGGCATCAAGGCCTCAATAAAGATATATTCCCTGCCTGCGACGAAGGAACAGAGGGACCTGGTGCAGAAATACATGACCAGGAACCTGACAGGATAGTGCCTATCCTCCGGAAAATATCTCAAGGAACTTCAGATCATCCTCAGGAGTTATGATCTCGTCGGACGTGACCGGGTTCCCGTTTTTTATGTAAACGTATGAGGATTCACGTATCTGCAGCATCTCAGCTACCTTTGCTACTGTCATGCTTTCTTCTATTGAGGTAGTGAAATGCCTCCTGCCAACTATGCTTATCATGGTATCACAGCCCCGGGCAGATTTGAACTGCCGTCAACGGATCCAAAGTCCGGTATGCTTGGCCTCTACACCACGGGGCTTCGCTCCTCAATCTTGACAGGGTAAATAAAAGTCAGGTTTCGATTATGGGATCTGGGAATTTTTTGGAAGCATCTCCGTTTGACGAGTATCCTTGTCTATCACATACAGCGAGGAACCGTCAATCTGCGAAGCGCATTCTATTGATTTATATCTTACCGAGTTCCACTGCAGTATCCTCTTCACCGTGGAAAGAGCGGTTTTCTCGGTATTGTTCTCCT
>JAJZOM010000265.1 GCA_021811505.1 Thermoplasmata archaeon
AACAGCACATTGTACCTTGTGGATTCGACAATTTCCAACCAGACTGGCTATTCAAGCCCATTTTTTGTTTTGAATAATTCAACAGTATTTCTTTTCAAGGTGGTGAGGTTCAATTTCTTAAGTAATGGAATCGCTGTATCCAACGTTTTGTATAACCTTTCATGCCAGGACAGCGTCAACCAGGGTAACCTACAAAAATATCAGGATTTGATAAAAAGGGTCCTTTCCAACGATACAAAATATGGTTTTAATGGCAACAACCAGAATATGGAGATTCTGCTCTATGACTATTTCAACTCCACACCAACTCCAGAATATAGCGGGAATTATGCACTCAACACAGGAAATAGCCTGAATTATCTATCTATTACTCCCTTCCCGTTTCTGAGTTTGAAACAGATGAACCTTTCATACGAACTAAAAGTGCCTTATGCCGGAATAACAATATCCCGGTTGAAACTCACAGAAAGCGGTCCATCATATGTGATTGTTAATTATTCCGGAAATTCTATTCCCATACCTGAATCAGAACTTTCAGTTATGCTGTCAAATTCTACCTCTTCCAAGGTTTTAGGGGACTTCTTACTGTCTAATTTATCGGGGTCTAGGATGATAAACCTGACATTTACCATACCGGCCAACTTCTCACCGGGCAATTACCGGATTACGGTCGCATTGACAACGAAAGAAATGGCAGCGTTGAATAATTCCGGGACGATCCAGCAACCCGCGTACATATATTCTGGCACTGTTGTGAATTCAACTCCGATGAAGTATGTTTCATTCGCGGAAACCGGGCTGGGTAATGGACTCGTATGGGGTATCTCAGTTAACGGGACCTCGCATTACACCAATTCAAGCAGCCTGGGTTTTTATCTTATCAGATCTGCCAATGTAACTGTGATCGTACCTCCGGGCTATTCTGATAACATGGGTACATTCCCAGTTAATGTGTCCTCTTCTGATGACAATTATACAATAAAATTTACAAAGAAAACAGTAGAACTCACGGTATACAACCAGGGCCTGAAGCCTGGAGTGATCTGGTATCTAACTATTGATGGAATCAAACAGATGATTAATACTACTTCTTACACATTGATTCTTCCGCCTGCGGTATATAATTATGAAATAATGGATACGGGAAACTACCGTGTTGTTAACGGAACTGGAATAGTTAATATTTCAACTGGAAACTCGAATTTAACGGTGAAATCACTTGAGATAACTGGCATCATCAGCCTTTTGTCTCAGGGAAAAGGTTCCTATTTATTCCTGCTGGCGGTAGTCCTCTCCCCTGCTTCATTCCTCTGGTGGAGAAAACATAGCTGGCTTATCTGTTCCGACTGCAATAACACCCGAAAATCCAGAAGTGACTTATGCCCGGATTGCAGGATAACAGATGAAGTTGATTTGAACGTTTAACACTGAAGAAATCCGTGCAGAACAGGAAGACTCCGTTTATGCCAACAAATTCTAGGTGTTTAACGCATTATGATATATCATGCAATAATCATCACGATCTGCGCTGCAACCGAACTTTTGATTTGTCTTGCGGAGGCTAATATTTAATTATGGGAGTCTCGCTATTGGGATCATGATAGTTGCTGATGTTACCTTCTACCCGATCGGTGAAGGTGTTTCCGCTGGAAAGGCAATAAAGGATGCAATTACAAAGCTGAAAGAATCCGGATTGAGGTGTTATCCAAACAGCATGGCAACAGTGATTGAAGCAAAGAATTTGCTTTCGTTATTTTCCGCAATATCCGACGCTGAAAACTTCCTGGTTTCCCGAGGGTTCAAACGTGTGGAAACCATAATCAAGATAGACCACAGAATTGACATTGAAAACACCGTGGAAAGAAAATTAAGAGTTATTGGAGAGATTTCCTGAACTCTCCGGAGAGTTTGCATGAAAAAACCTGCACTTTTTATAGACAGGGATGGAACAATTAACCAGGACTGCCCTTACTGTAAAGATCCGGAGGATCTCCACGTGTACACTGACGCAGTCGATATTATTTCAAAATACGCCTCAAAAGGCTTTTTAATCATAATCATCACCAACCAGTCTGGAGTAAACCGCGGATATTTTAATGTTAAAGAACTGCAGGAATTCAATTCCGCACTAATACGAAAAGTGGCACAGATGGGTGGAAGAATTGATGACATCTTTTACTGCCCCCATACTCCTGAAGAGAAATGCGAATGCAGGAAACCGGAAACCGGCCTCATAAAGCAGGCCACAGAAAAGTATGAAATTGATATGGAGAACTCCGTTATGGTAGGGGATAGGGACGATATGGACGGAGAGCTTGCGCGACGACTGGGGATTAATTTTATTCTCCTTCGGCACTGAATTTCACACCGACGGAACTAATTCCGGTATGGTACTTTTTTCCCCGCCGAATCCAACCAGCATGATTTTTAGCAATTGAAATATGCTTAACTATAGAATGATTTACTACTGAAGCATTTAAATAAAATTGAGATATTTACCGCAGACAATGGTAGCATACAAATGGGTAGCATTATCCAACACAACAATTGGTATGTTGATGGCTGCAGTTAACGGCACCATCACTCTTATCTCACTTCCGGCCATATTCAAAGGAATACAGATAAACGTTTTTCAGGCAGGGTCTTTCGTCTATCTTCTCTGGATACTCATGGGTTTCAACATAGTTACTGCCACTCTACTTGTTACGTTTGGAAGGCTATCAGACATATACGGCAGGGTAAGACTATTCAATATTGGTTTCGCAATTTTTACTGCAGGATCTGTGATGCTTTTTCTGACACCTGGAACCGGCGATTTCGCCGCCTCACTGCTAATCTTATTTCGTATAATTCAGGGAATAGGGGCAGCATTTATTTACTCCAATAGTGCTGCGATATTAACTGATGCGTTTCCCGTGGAAGAGAGAGGCAAGGCACTTGGCATCAACCAGGTAGCTGCACTTGCCGGATCGTTCCTCGGGCTTGTCCTTGGTGGAATCCTGTCTGTTTATAACTGGAGATATGTTTTTCTTGTCAGTGTTCCAGTCGGAGTTGTAGGAACTGTCTGGAGTTTCCTGAAGCTAAAGGAATCGGCATTAACTTCCGAGAATCAGAAAATAGACTATATAGGTAATATTACATTTGGCGGAGGCCTTACCCTGGTTCTTGTGGCCGTAACTTACGGACTTCTCCCGTATGGAAACAGCAATTCAGGATGGAGCAACCCATTGGTGATAGCCGGAATGATTGCTGGGATTTCACTCCTCGTGGCGTTTCCCTTCGTAGAGAGAATAGTAAGCCAGCCTATGTTCAGAATGGAGTTATTTCGCATACGCGCATTTGCAGCAGGAAATCTGGCTTCATTACTCTCTGCTGTCGGGAGAGGCGGAGTAATGCTCATGCTTATTATACTTCTTCAGGGCATCTGGCTGCCTTTGCATGGTTACTCATATTCATCGACGCCTTTCTGGGCTGGCATATACATGATTCCCATGACCCTCGGTTTCATGGTCATGGGGCCTTTATCCGGAACACTCTCTGATAAACACGGCGCCAGGGTTTTATCCACTGCGGGAATGGTGATCACAGGGGTATCATTCTTCATTCTCACTACTTTCAGTTATAATTTCGGGTACATACCGTTCGCCATAGTTTTATTTATGATGGGTGCGGGGAACGGCATGTTTGCCGCGCCTAACACAGCTGCAATAATGAATTCTGTACCTGCTGAATACAGGGGCGCAGCTTCCGGAATGATGACTACTCTCAGAAACGCGGGAATGACTGTCAGCCTTGGACTATTCTTTACGATAATCATCTTTACTCTGCAGCAGAATCTTCCATCTGCGTTTAACGCAGAACTCTCAATACTGAAAATTTCGTTTCTCAACCAGATTTTCGATTCAACTCCACCGACTGTTGCAATATTCTCAGCTTTCCTTGGCATAAACCCCGTATCTTCCATACTTGCCGGCCTGCCGTCATCTCTTGTCTCGCGGATACCCCCTGCTGCACTTATCACAATACAAAGCAGAACATGGTTCCCCACTACTCTGGCTCCTGTTTTCATGGGTTCCCTCAAGGTTGCTTTCTATGCGGGAATGATCCTTTCATTTGTTGCCGCTTTTATTTCTATGCTCAGGGGAGGGAGGTACATCGACAGTGGCGCACTTTATGTTGCCAAAATAGGTGAAAAGACAAGTGATCTTTTATCTACCAGTAATGATGCGAGTACTGCTGAGAATTCAATGTACCACGATATGGGTGATACAAAAAACAGCCCAGTGATTTCAAGCCAGCATAATGCAAATTCCAGTATAAGGGATGAAGAGAAATGAGCGGAACGCAGAAAGAGACGAGCTTTGAGATATGGAGACTGGTGACTTCAATATATAAAATATGGCACAGACAGGTAGAAAAAAAACTTATGGCTGAGGGAATGTCAATCATGGAATTCAGGATGCTAAAGTCCCTGAATGAAAAAGGGCCACAACCGATGGTAAAATTGGCCGAGGCAAACATGATCTCACAGGGATGGGTTACAAACCTCATTGATCGTCTGGAGGAGAAAGGATATGCGCAAAGAATCAGGGATCAGCAGGACCGGAGAGTGATCAAGATATCATCAACAGGAGAGGGATCCAGTTTTTACAAGGCCATCAAGGAGGTTCACGAGAGATTCATAATGCAAACATTAAAATTCATGGATGAAAAAGAATGTAAGGGGTTAATTGAGACATTACACAAGATCGAGGATCAGCTGATTACGGTATTTAATGAAATTAATGACTAGGCTGTCAGATAAGCCTTCTCTTCCCGACACACTACCACATACTATCTGGTAAACCTTTTCAGGCATAATGTTTAATCCACGAATTTGGATATGGTGCGGAAGTGTTTGCACAGAGGTCCCCGATCATAATTATTCAGAACGTAATTGGGGCAATATTTGGATATGTTGGGCTATTCTTCATTCTCAGGTATGTTGGAAGCAGTGCCTGGGGATTTGTGGCATTCGGTATCGGTTTTGTTGGAATCCTCTCCCTATTCGGGGATCTCGGTTTCTCGACTGCCCACACAATCAAGATATCGGAAGGGGAAGATTTGGGGGTATGCAATGGGACATTTCTTTTCATTAAGTTGATACTTGGGGGACTTTTTGTCGGTTTAGTCCTAGGATCATTGCAATTGTGGACTGTGGTCTTACATCGTGGTTTCGAATCTCCTGTTGAATACTGGATCATACTTTCACTAATTCCATATTTCTTTTTCCAGAATTTCATTGGGTTCACTACAACATATTTCAGGGCAACCCTGAAATCAATGAGAGCATCTATCCCTCCACTGATAGAGGCAATGGTGCGCAATTCCCTTTTCATTTCTCTGGGAATCGTAATGTACCTTCATTTACCATTCATAAATCAATATTATGCCACCCTGGTTATTTCATCAACATACAGTTTTTCCTATACCGTTTATTTTCTTGTATCCGTTTTTCTCGGTAGACCGTGGAATGTAAAACGCCCGACCAGAAGAATGTTAAAGTCGTATTCTACACTTGCCCTGCCATTGATGTTTGTGGCATCGGTATCTGTTATCAGTGGAAACATAGATAAGGTGTTTATCCAGTTCTTCTGGCATGCGAATCCCACTGGAGCTTTCTTTACCAGCCAGCAGATTTCATCCCTGATAATAACACTGGGTTCATCGCTGACCGTATTCTTTCTCCCTCTTCTTATCAGATACGAGAAGAATCACGGCAAAGACGTTCACAATAAATCAGTTTTTGAATTTGAGAGGTTGAGTTCCCTTTACATATTGCCTTTTGTAGTTGCAATGGCCATACTTTCACCTTACGTACTTAACATCTTCAGCGCTGCATATCTTCCGTATGGGCTGATGCTAAGCCTGCTCTCCCTTAGGGCATATTTAGGCGTCATAAATGCCCCATATATCTCCTCCATAGTGAGTCGGTCAAGAACAAAGTTAATTGCCACTATTGATACAGTCATGATTTTTCTCAACATTGCCCTGATCTCAGTTTTTGTTCCCCCTTCGGTATTAGGG
>JAJZOM010000316.1 GCA_021811505.1 Thermoplasmata archaeon
CCAGATATTCGGACACGATAAAGAACCTTATGTTCAATCTCAGGGGTGCTATTGATGCCGCCTCATCTGCCGCTAAGATAACTTCATCTCTAGGCACTCTTGAACTTTACAGGATGCTCAAGGATCCGGAAATAGCCGCAGGCATAAGGGCAGTTATGGCCTTAATGAAAGCGGTGGGTGAAGTCCTGAAAAAGGCCGAAGGTTAGATTACAGCACGCAGGTACACTGTGATTTCCACTATCCCGCGCCAGCCCGATTGTAAAAATTACGGATGCAGGTGGAGGTATTTGTTCTCACTTTGCAAGGATGAATGTTTCAATTGTGCGAAGATAATACCGAGAGTTCTTGAAAGGAGCACAAGGGTTCTGAAGAAGCTTCTTTTCATAAGATGCAGGCAGTATGGCGATTCTGTCGAGACTGCTGCAGGAAGGATACAAGGGCCTTATACCGAGATGTCCCAGAAAGGACCCGTCAAAGATGTCGCGTGACCAGAAGGCAGCATTGAAGGAGGAAGTTATCCATGGTCAATACACAACAGCACAGGTCGTGGATATTGTAAGAAGGGAATATGGAATAGAGTATACAATGAAACGGGTATGGGTCATTCTGAACAGCATGGGCATGAGACATGCAAAGCCATATCCTCATGATAAGAGGAGACCTGGAAATGCAGAGAACATCTTAAAAAACTTAGGCAAGGCATCCATGCAAGAAAGCATAACCGGATTCCTCGATGAGCCTGCGCCACAGACTACGGCGAACACAGTCAGATTATGGTGATTCAGCAAGCCGGAGATCATCAAAGACGCTTCAAATTACAGGGTGAACACATTCGGTTTCTACGCAATCAACAGGAACAATCTGGTGAATTTCCAGATTCGTTCGAGGAAGGAAAACGTCACTTATTTCATAACGACCACTAGGGAAAAGAATCCTGAAAAGCGCATCGTCATAATACTGGACAATTTCAGATCACATCATCCAAGGATCATTCTCAAAACTGCGGAGTCGCTGAATATAAAGCTGATGTTCCGGTCCCAGTATTCTTTTGATATCAATCAAATAGAATTCATCTGGAAGAGCGTCAAGAGAGTCGTATCCATTGAGTCAATAAATTCTGAAGAGAAACTGAAAGATACAATAAAAAAGAGTTTCATGGAGTTATCAGGAATGGTGACGTTTGCAAAAAGATTGGCAGAGAAATTCCTGATCAAAAATACAATGGCGGAGGTAATTAACTATAATCAAGGTCCATAGATCCGTGATTTTACTGTTTCTTATTTCCGTACATCTCCTTCAATTCAGCTTTGTTTATCTTTCCACTCCCGGTTTTTGGTAGTTCGTTTGTGATAAAGACTCGCTTCGGCCATTTATATGATGCCAGGGAGGTGCTCTTCTCGCAGAATTTAATTATGTCGTCTGGTACCAGGCCGTCTCTCTTGGGCACAACGATTGCGGTTACCGCTTCTATCCATCTTTCATGCGGAGTCCCTATAACAGCGACTTCTTTCACTTCCGGATGTGACGATATCAGGCTTTCAACTTCCTGTGGATATATGTTTTCCCCGCCTGAAATGATCATTTCATCAATCCTTCCAAGATAATATATCAAATTGTCATCGTCCACCCTCGCTATGTCCTTTGTATTGAACCATCCATCCACAAAGCGCTCCAGATTCAGTTCCGGCCTGTTGTGGTAGCCATGCGTAATGGTGTCTCCCTGCAGAAGCAGGACTCCTTCCTTGCTGTCTTTTAATTTACCTTTATTGCCAAGGCTTTCCGGTTTCACTATCCTGAATCTTACAACCTGCTTCATGATATAGCCCATAGATCCGAGTTTCCATTTCTGGCCTTCCGCGTAAGAGATAACAAGTCCAGTAGCTTCCGTTAGACCGTAAATCTCCCTGAGTGGGACTTTAAAGAATTCATTAAAATATGATATGATGGGATGAGGAGTGGGTGACCCTCCAAAGAATATGAATCTGTATCTGAACTTATCCCTGTTCAAATCCCCTATGGACTTAATGTTGTTGACCGTGTCCACAACCATGGTCGATACCAGCCCTGACCATGTTGCTTTTTTGTTGATAGATAGATCAATCCATTCCCTGGCATTCCACTTCGGCAGAAGTATTGTTTTACCACCGGAGAAAAGCGCCGGAAAAGTTCCGCACTGAAGACCGCCAACATGGAATAGAGGGACATTATTCAGAAGGATGTCTGTTGATTTCAGTTTCCAAGCATCGATAACCATATGGATCGATGAGGAATTGTTCCTGTGGCTCTGTCTGACTCCCTTCGGCTTTCCCGTAGTGCCAGATGTGTACATGATCATTGCGTCGTCGTCATCAAGAGCCCAGCTTTCGCCTACCCGCTTATTTGGGTGATCGGATTTGTATATCTGACCAAAACTGTTTTCAGTGTCTCCTGAGCCCTGCACAATAATCTTGAGAGATACATTCTGGTTTAGTACGGGAGCCAGCCTCTCTTTTTCTTGCACGGAGAGCAAAAGACATTTCAGTCCAGCGTCGTCTATTACGAACTGAATATCACCTACAGAAAACCTGTTGTTGATTGGGACTGCAACAGCTCCAATCTTCCACGCTGCATAGAAAGACAACAGGTAGTCAACCGACATGGGTAGCAATATCCCTATTCTGTCATTTCTTTCAACCCCGATATTGGAAAGGTAGATTGCGAGATTCTCCGCCATTTTTCCGAAATCCTCATACAAGACTTGCCTACCTGATTCCTCAACGGCAATATTTTTAGGATATTCCATTACAGATCTGTCCAGATAGTATGCCAAATTAACCAAGGTTATCCTCATTTACATGAGATCACTGGGTATTAAGATTGTCGTTTACCCGCATCTAATATGTACATGTTTTAAAGTGATAAACGATATCAGGTGTTCCCCGGCCCGAATAAAGTTTTTAAATTATGGCGCCATTGATTCTCGGGTTGATCCATGTTAAACGTTTCGGATGTCCTTGATCGTTCTTCGGAGAAATGGCCCCGAAAAAATTTTCTATATTTTAATGACAGGACCTTTACATTTGAGGCATTCAGGGAAAGAGTGCTCAAGTGGGTCTCGTATCTCAGAAAGGTCGGTGTAAAAGCCGGAGACGTTGTCTCTGTCTTTTCAAGGAACAGGCCGGAGATGCTTGAACTGTGGATGGCCGCTAATCGTATAGGCGCACTCTATTCTCCATATAACTTCAACCTCAAACAAGATGAGATTAAGGTCCTTGTCAATGATTCCAGGCCCGTTATTCTTTTCACGGATGCTGCCTTAAACGCGGATCTCGCAACCAGAATAGTGGAATTTGACAGGGCAGATCTTACCAGTACCGATGATTTTGCATACCAAACCGGTCCCGACGATGTTTCGACTCTTCTTTACACCTCGGGAACTGAATCAGCTCCAAAGGGCGTTATGAACACCCATCTAAACTGGTATTCCTCCTTAATGAGTTCTATCCATGATCTTGACTGGAGGCATGATGATGTGTTTATGTTAAGCATTCCCGTTTATCATGTGGCTGGTCTGTACACATTCCTGGGCTTCATGAATGTAGGTGCCTCCGTAGTTCTTGAGGCGGTTCCAAATCCATCTGAAATAGTTTCCCTGATAAATAAATACAAAGTGACATACCTCATTTTTCCACCAACGGTGTTCATAGGGCTTTCTCAGTTTGTGAAAGAGCCCTTCACTTCTGTGAAAAAGTGCATTAGCTTTGGTGCCTTCATAAGCGAGACGCAGTTCGACGCTGTCTCTAAGATTTTCCCGGATGTGCAGTGGAGAAATTATTATGGCATGACTGAGACCACCCCGATGGGAACAACACTCCAGCCCAATGAATTTGAAAGCAGAAAGGAATCGATAGGGAAGCCCCATATCAACATCTCCTTGAAACTTGTCAAGGATGATGGGTCTGAGGCCGGGATAGGGGAAGTAGGGGAGATACTGATGAAAGGACCCACTGTTGCTAGGGGTTATTTCAATGACGAAAGGAGCACCAGAGCTTCGTTTGATAGGGGATGGGTCAGGTCAGGAGACCTCGCAGTAATGGACGAGAATGGTTTCCTTTACTTTGTGGATAGGAAGAAAGACATAATTCGCACTGGCGGAGAGAATGTTCCTTCGATAGAGGTGGAGAGAGAGATTCTTACACACAGAACCATAGGGGAGGCTGCGGTGGTTGGCATAAAACATCCTTACTGGATGGAGGCAGTGACTGCATTTGTCACCGCCAGAAAAGATCAGAAGGTAGATCCGGATGAAGTCCTTGAATATCTTAAACCAAGAATCGCAAATTACAAGATACCCAAAAAGATCATAGTTCTCCCCTCTCTTCCACATAACGCAAGCGGGAAAATACTCAAGAAGGAACTGAGGGAACAGTACAGGCACATTTACATGAACGACCAGGTGAAGAAGTGACCGCAGAGGTGAAGACCACCGATGGCAGGACAATAACTGAAACCGATCTTGTAATGTTCTCATATTTCACGGGAGACTGGACCTATCTGCATACAGACAGGGAAAAGGCAGAGAAAAGCATGTTTGGCGAGCGGGTGGCCCATGGCTATCTCACACTGTCCGTTTCTCTTGGCCTTATGATTCGTTCTGGCGCAATCGATACGGATGTATTCATGGCGCTGAAGTCCATAGAAAGGGCCAGTTTTCTCAAACCAGTGAGGATAGGTGATACATTAACAGTATCATACTCAGAGGAAAGGAGAGAGTCAAAATCCGGATTGGTGGTAGTAACTATTTCCGCAAAAACATTCAATCAGGAAAAAGAGTGTGTGATGGAATTCGCCACAGTACACCTTGAAAAAAAGAAATAAAATGGAGGAAGACAGTTGAAATCGTACAGGCAGTTGAAAAGCGAAAAGAAAAGAGTTGCAGTAGTGGGAACAGGACAGACCAAGTTCGAAGCAAGGACTCCAAATAAGACTTACTATGAACTTGCTCTGGAAGCCGCTATGATGGCGATGAACGATGCGGGGATTACCCCAGAAAACATAGATTCAGTCGTTTACGGAATATATAATGATCTGTTTGAGAGGCAGATAATGCCCGATACATATGTTCATGATTACCTTGGAATGTACGGGAAGCCTGGAATCAGGATCACAACTGGCGGTGCAACTGGGGGCTACGCGTTCAGGTCAGGTTATTCGGAGGTGGCTTCTGGTCTCGCAGATGTCACCATGGTAATAGGTGTTGAGAAGGCCCAGGACTGTTATGACTGGGCTCAGGGAAAAACAACACCTGAAGTCATAAAATCCATCGCCTACAGTGCAGACATGACCTGGGAATTTCCTCTTGGGACGTCTGCTGCTTCCTCATATGCCATTCTTGCATCTGCGCATATGAAGAAATACGGTACCACCGAGGAACAGGCTGCCATGGTAAGCGTGAAGAACCATGGAAATGCCATCAACAATCCATTTGCCCAGAGTCCCATGAAGATAAGTGTGGATGACGTGATGCAGTCCAGGATGATTTCCTATCCATTCAAGATGCTTGACTGTTCACTTTACACGGAGGGTGCATATGCCCTTGTTCTTGTAAGTGAAGAGAAAGCCATGGAAATGGTTGCAAAGGACCCGGTTTGGGTCATGGGCATAGGTTCGTCCAACGACAAGTCCTTCACCGGATCAAGAACCGTGAATGACAGGATGGGAAAGTATGGTGACATAGCTGACCTGAGGAATCATTACGAATCCGCGGCACTGGCTTACAGAATGGCAGGCATTCAGAATCCGGGAAAGGCAGTTGATGTTGCGGAACTTCATGATGCATTCAGTTTCACGGAGATTCAGGCTTACGAGGCTATGGGCTTCTGTGAGAGGGGCAAGGGAGGCAAATTTATAGAGGATGGGATCCCAACGATGGATGGTGATCTCCCGGTATCCCCTTCTGGCGGTCTTCTAGGAGCCGGACATGCTGTTGGAGCTACTGGAGTAATGCAGATAGGTGAGGTAGTAAATCAGCTGAGGAATAAGGCAGGAAAGAGACAGGTTCCGATTTAA
>JAJZOM010000084.1 GCA_021811505.1 Thermoplasmata archaeon
TTGGGAGACTCGCCGACAGGAAAGGAAGGAGAACAGTATTTCTGTATAACCAGCTATTCTTTGGAGCTGGTATGCTTATTGCTGGATTCATGCAGCAGTGGCAGCTCATTGCTCTCTTTGTATTCATTGGAGGAATTGGAGTCGGAGGAGAATTCCCGCTTGTCGACAGCTACGGAACAGAAGTATTCAAGGGGCATCACAGGGGTTCAAGACTGGCAATTGTGTACACTCTTGCGGTAACCGCTGCACCAGTAATAGTATATATTACGTCGGTGACTCACAGTCTTGGTCCAATTACAAATGGGGTAGGATATTATTCCTTCAGGATTCCACTGTGGATAATGGGTATATCTGGTTTCATAGTATGGGGTTTGAGACTTAAGCTGACCGAATCCCCAAGATGGCTGGAAATCCATGGTCGGTACAAAGAAGCAGATCAGGTAATGACACACATCGAAGAATCAGTGAAGAAGGATCTGAACCTGAAAGAACTCCCTCCAGCACAGAGCAACACTTCCCTGTCAGAGAAACCATCTAATTTCAAGGACATCTTCGCGCCGGACGTGAGAAAGACCACTTTCATGATGATGATCTTCCAGTTTTTCCAGTCAGGAATATTCTACGGTTTTGTAACTTTCGCACCAGGGATCGTCATAGCTAAATATCCTCTGCACAATCCCCTTGGTTTCGCTGCAGTTATATTCTCAGGGTTTGTATTCGGGAGTATCTTCAACATCTTCATAATAGACAAGGTCGAGAGAAAATTTGGTATTATTGTATTTGCAATAATGGGGGGCATCTTTGGTACGCTATTTGTTACGGTCGGCAACATTAATGAGTTTGTGGCATTTGGTTTCCTGACATCGTTCGCACTCTGGAACTTCTCGAACTTCATGCACCAGTATAATGCGGAAATCTTCCCAACAAGAGTGAGAACAACTGCAGCCGGTTTTGTATATTCCCTGAGCAGGATCTCAACAGCAATTCTTGTCCTTATAATCGCGGCGGTTTTTCAACCTCTGGGCGACCTGGCAATTTTCGCATTTATCTGGGTGCTCGTGGCCATCTGTGTCATAGACCTGATAGTACTTGGTCCAAAGACCAGTGGAAGAAAAGTTGAAGACATAGCCCAATAAACAAAATATTTTTTTAAATTATTTTATTATTTTTTAAATTTTCAATTTTTTCGTCTGAATATCCAAGTTCACGTAGAATTTCTTCATCATCCTCACCAAGTTCCGGAGGTTCTTTCTGGAAAGCCGATCCATTGGGAATAGTGGGCATGAAGATCTTGCCGCCTTCAAAGTTCTGCTCTGCCATTTTCGGCTTCAAATGGATATCACTGAGGAGATCCCATGGAGTGTTCAGGACTGAGTATGCTACATTAAGTTTCGATAGCAACTTCTCAAGGTCTGCATAATCAATTTCACTGATTCGTTTTTCTATAATCTTCAGCAATTCCGGTCTCTTCGCATATCTATCCTCATTCTTTTCGAATTGGGGATCATCACATACACCGAGTTTCAACCCTTCACAGAACTTCACCCACTGATTATCTGTGGTAACTCCGATGAATATATCCTTCCCATCCCTGGTCTTGAAGAAGTCATATATCGCCCATGAAAAGCCCTCCACATTTATCGGCTTGATTGGTTTGTGGTTGATCTGGTAGGTCACGATGTGCTGTCCAATGAGGAAAGCCGAGGTTTCAAACATTCCGATATCTATGTATTTGCCTTTCCCGCTCGCCTCCCGTTCATACAGTGCCGAGAGTATGCCTATCACTCCGAACATGGCGGAGGTTATGTCGACAATGGAAGTTCCGACTCTCAGAGGCTGATTCTCAAGGCCTGTCATATACGCAAGACCAGTGTGTACTTCAATTGGATAATCGAGTGACTTCCTGTCTTCATACGGGCCTTTCCCGTAACCCTTCAGCGATAGATAGATCAGGCCCGGATTGATCCTGCTGAGAATCTCATAAGACAGGCCGGATCTTCTAAGTGCTCCGCTCCCGAGATTGTCTATGAGGACATCCGATTCGGCAATGAGCTTCAGGAATATTTCACGGCCTTCATCGCTGTTGAAATTCAGCGTCAGGCTCCTCTTGTTCCTGTTGAAAAACCTGAACGAACCGGTGCTCGTCCCTGTCAGCCTCCTTGAAATATCTCCCTCGCCCGGTTTCTCTATCTTTATGACATCGTGCCCAAGATCGGCCAGAATGAGCCCTGCCGTCGGGCCTGCAACTATGTGCCCTATCTCAATTACCCTTACCATTCCGTATCACCCGCTGAAAATGCAACTGAATTCCAGGAAAACATGGATTACAGCCTCTCCCTTGCCAGTTTCACAATTTCTGATGTTGTGACTGTTTTCCCTGTGCTTACCGCAATATCCTTGACCTGTTCTGTAAGGATGATAAGCTGTTCCTTCTCCAGATTGATGTTGCTGAGTTCAAGGATTTTCTTTATCATTGTTCTCCCGGTGTAGACATTAACCGAGAAGCTTTCTCCTTTAAAGACTCCAGAGAAAGCCGCATGTGTTCCTGCCGTGTGAACATTTGTGTTCCTGCCGACGCATGGGAAATTATCGATGAAGAGTGAATTTCCTATTTTATCCATGATAAGGTCCATAACCCTTGCATACACCTTTGAAAGTTTTTCGTGATCAATGCCGGTGGAAACCCCATCGATTTCAAGCAGTCTCGCAACACTGGCAGTGTCCGTTATTCCATTCCTCTCTCCCAAGCCATAAATGCATGTGTCCACGAAATCCGTTCCGGCATTAACTCCTGCGAGAGCATTGGCAACTGCACCTCCTGAATCGTTGTGGCAGTGAACCTCTATCTTGCATTTCAGGGTCTCTCTTGCCCTGGTTATGACCTTCTGCATCAACTGTGGAGAAGCACTGCCAGTTGTGTCCGGAAGTTGTATAACATCGGCACCGGCATCTTCAAGTTTCCTGGCCATGTCCATGAGCCTGTCAATATTGATCTTCGCGATGTCAACTATTCCAACTTCAACGATCTTATCAGTTTTGGAAGCGTATTTCACTGCATCTACAATTTCGCCAAAAGCATCAATTTCAAAGGGGAGGTGCAACGAAATGTTGGCTCCAGTTCCATTAATTATGTCTATGTCGCTTTTAACAGTTCTTCCAAGGCCGTAAGTCTCCCTGAAGAAACCCTTCGACACTATTTCCCTTGTGACTTCCACTTCAGATTTATGGGCTGAAGGGTAAGAAACAAGGGCTCTTTTTATTCCCGCTTCGGATAACAGGCGGGCAAGCTGAATTTTCTCTGAAATTGTAAAAGACATGCCGGGGGTTTGCAGTCCCTCACGTAAAGTATCATCGGTTATCATCAATTTTACAGGCGACTGTAATATTTTAAGTAAACTTTGAACAGGTTAGAACATTTACGGGAATCGTAATTTACATATGTGAGGTGGCAGACAATTCATGGGACGTTGTGATTATTGAACCTGTTCAGGGACATCAGCCTTACAATAATGTGGAGAACATTTGTTGAAAAAGGTGCGGTGATGAACATAGTGTATATGGCAGAATAATGTATCAGGAGCATCAGGTAGACCTCTTCTGATCCGGCAGTATACCTGAACAGCAGAGTCAAAAGCCCGGTCAGGGCTACAACAAAGAATTCCAGGATGAGCAGGAAATCGAAGCCTTCCATGGTCATGAAAGGCTGTGTATTCCTTGACGATAATCTGGCAACAAGTCCAAGCAGTCCCCCGACAGTAAGCATCAGCCCTCCGGTTACGCCTGCGATGACCACCGGGCTGTAAAACGGAAACGGAGAAGGAATGGCGAGAATGTCCTCATAAATGAACCCAAGCGTAGTAGAAAGAATATCCATCAGGAAACCATAGAATATCAGCAGGTGGAAACCAAACCTTACATTGCTTTCTTTCTCACCGGGATAATGTATCTTCCTGAACCATTTGTGAGCCAGTACATTCAGCAGAGTGGTGATCCCGGCGACACCGCCTCCTGCATTCTGGACACCTCTGTCCAGCCCATTGATTACCAGTCTCCGGTACCGTATGCCGGCAACAGCAAACATGGAAAGGAGATACAGTGACAGCATCGAGCTTACAGCTATCAGCGGATATTTCGGGACAAGTTTGTAAAAGCTGACCGGTCCGGGGGAATATATATTGTTGAATGTGAAAATCCATCCGAGTATGATCGGAACCACGAGGATCAGGGAAAGCGCAATTTTTTTCTCCAGGGATCCGCTTAAATTAAAGGTCAGTTCCTCATAGGTTTTCTTTCGGATTTTTCTCGTGACTTCCGGAATATTGATCTTGAATTCGTGTGCATCTGGGACGTAGGGACAGGCATAATAGCAATCCCTGTGATCGTAACACAGGTTGGAATAGTAAAGAACGTCATTTCGGGTAATTATGTTCCCGGAATGAACCTCCGGCCAGACGGGGCAGTATCCCTCACAATATCTGCATGCGTTGCAAATGGTGAACTGCCGGACAGCGTCTTCCATCGTCCTGTCCCGGTCTGAAAAAATATCAAATTCTTCGCTCAACTCAGAGCCTCCTCTCCGGCATTGATACCAAACAGCGTGCCTATGGTCATGCCTAGGCCGCCAAGGTAGCCTCCGTTCAGTATGTTTCCGGCCATGATCTCTCCCGCAGCCCAGATGTTATTGAACGGTTTCCCGGATTTGTCGATCACTCTTGAATGATTATCAACCTTCAGCCCGAAATATGTGAAAGTGAGACCTGGCCTGAGAGGATAGGCATAAAACGGCGGTTCATCAATGCGTCTTGCCCAGTTCGACTTGGCCGGATCAATATCCTTTGTGCCGTTGCCGTCAGGATTCGAAAAATCAAAGTGTGATATTTCAGGGCAGGCGGCATTGTACTCGGATACAGTTTTACGGAGTTCATCCGGATTCAGCCCGAGTTTATATGCCAGATCATCGAGTGAGTTTTCCACTATTGGGGGATACAGTGGCGGCATGAATAAGCCCCAGCTCTTCCTGTCAAAGATGCTGAACGCAATCTGATCAGGTTGCTGGGCGATCAGCTTTCCGCTGATTGCATATCTTTTCGGCCATATATCATAACCCTCATCGAAGAATCTTCTGGCGAATTTATTGACGACTATACTGAAGATCACTGAATCAACGCGAGTGACTATTCCGCCATCATATTTCGGGGATCTGGCGTCGACTCCCACCATATGTCCGTCATTTTTCTCCCCCACTGAGGCTGCTCCATGCCTTATCATCTCCATCATCGGGATCCCAGTGTTGTGGCTCGTACCGCGGATTATGAAGTTGTCAATGGCATCTCCCCACGCTTCCCTGAGTATGTTGAGATTGGACTCGAATCCTCCCGATCCGAGAATAACGGAATCGCCCTTTATCTCAACCTCGTGACCCTGAATTCTGGCGGTAAGCGACTGGAAAGTATTATTCTCAACATTCAGCCTTACCAGTTCAGAATCATAAACTATTCGGCAATTGTCATATTTACCAAGATACTGGAAGTAAGTATTCAGGAGGGCTTTCCCACCTCCAAGGATGAACAGGTTTGTCCGATCCAGGTGAAGAGTTGATTTCAGGGCCTTCTGCCATCTCACACCATGTGATGAAGCCCAGTCAACTGCTTCACTGGAATGATCGACGACATATCCCGTCAGTTCGCTGTTCGACTCTCCCCTGGTAACCTTCTTAATGTCCGTGAGAAATTCGTCTCTCGAATATTCCTGCTTGAAACCATTCCACCCCTCTCCATGTGCAATCCTGAAATTTCTGGTAAATTTGGAATTTCCTCCCCTCTGGTTTTCCGGGGCCTTTTCAAGAACAAGAACCTTTTTTCCCTTCTGGGACGCGGTTATGGCTGAGCAAAGTGCTGCATTTCCGGCTCCAACAACTATAACATCATAACCGCCGGCATCCATTTTGAATCCCTGTGATTTTCCCGTATGGGTAATTAGAGAATAATCATTAAGATTTTCTCTG
>JAJZOM010000314.1 GCA_021811505.1 Thermoplasmata archaeon
GCGTATCTTATGGGTGCGGAACCGGTTTACCAATCTCCGCTTCCAATATATTGATCACAACCTTTGGATCCCTGGCACTTTCAATCTTCACTGACAGATCAGGCCTTTCTGCTTCTTTCAGCCAGATTGAAATATGGCCTTCCCTTACATGATACTCCACACAGAATGGATCTGTGTTTTCAAGCCTCTTCATCTCACTTAGTAA
Source organism: Thermoplasmata archaeon (assembly GCA_021811505.1). The sequence continues at coordinate 206 of JAJZOM010000314.1, forward strand.
TTCCATGGGGGTTTCTGCCTTGCCGACAATCCTATCATAACTCTTGAAATAAAATGGCTCCATATTTTAAAATTACCTGATAGTACTTAAGTGTTTATAAGTTATGTTTACGCGTATACCGACAATCGCGAACTACTTCCCCTGGCCTTATGGCGACATGTGCCAGCCGATCCTGGCCGCACTTTCCTGTGAGACCGAGCAAAATCCGGCCACTTCCTGCAAAATGATGAAATACTGAAGTACTTTGTGGAAGGCGGTATCTGTCACAATAGTCTCCGGGTGACGATGTGCGGATAAATTACTTGCCCGTTCCACATATTCCCACCTGATTCCAGCATAATCCCATCCGGCGAATCAATAGTTTTCATTTCATGGAGAATTGATACAAGATCTTGAATGAAAAGGTTTATCTTGAAGATAAAGATGTAAACAGGTATGGCAGAAACCAGAAAGGACGCAAAGAATCTCAATGAGATAATACGGAAAAACCGAGAAAGTGTCCTGAAGGACCTTCCGCCGGTTCTTGTACCTGTCTGGCAGATCAAGATAAGGGAAAGGTTTGGCATCAGCGTTGACCGTGAGATTGCTGAATACATCGTTCTTGCTGCCCATGAAAAGGGGACGTGGAAGAAACAGAGGGCTGCCAGGAAAATAGAGAAGATACTTAGCAGAAGAGGAATAGGCAGGGAAGAATCGATCAAGATGGCTCTTGACATCGTTGATCTGGTTGTAGGAACAATGTCTTAGGATTAGCGTGTACACAAAGAAACAGCTAGAAATAAGGCTCAGCAAATTAAGGATCGGAAACGGCCTCAACTCATTATATGAACAATATCCCACGGATCCATCAAATGCTGCCTGGATTGTATTCAAGGCAGCAATGGACAATAACGTTACTAACAGAAGCGTAATCGATCTGGGCACCGGTAATGGTATCTTTGCCATTGCCGCGTATCTTATGGGTGCGGAACCGGTTACCGGAATCGATCTTGACGGGAAGCAGGTCGATATAGCCAGGGAAAATGCCGCAGGTATGAATATCACTTTCGAAACAAAAGATGTCACAGAAGTTATGGGTCATTTCTACACCGCCTTCATGAACCCCCCATTCGGGTCTGTTAATCCACATGCAGACAAACCATTCCTTTCCAAGGCACTGGATGTTGCAAACTGGATATATTCTGTACACAACCTGAAGTCTTCTGAATTCGTCAGGTCATTCTACGAGTCCGCTGCGGAGATAGTTTACGAGGAAAAACTGGAACTAAGGATGCCTAGACTTTACAGGTACCATACACATGACTTCCAGATCATACCCGCAGTTCTTTTTGTAGTCAAGGTCCATGTATAGTTGTTTCTGAGAGCTTGCAGAAAATACTGCGGGTCAGCGTCTGGTTGTTTTAAACACCAGCAAAAGATTGGATTGTCAAAATAGTGACTGCACAAACACAACAAAATAAATGTTGGGCAGTGTCTAAGTGTGCCAACACTTTGAACCTTGTTTTGGGAGTCATACCAAAATATGACATTGTGGATTGACAGAAAGACTCAAATATTCCGCCATGATGAGTGAACCGGCTTCTTAATGTACAGAAAATCCCGGACTTACCTGTTAAGTGAGATCCTTGGTGTCCTTGTGATTCTCTTGCCTTGGATTTTCATAACAATCGCTATACACCTGAATCCGTGGTTCCACGTAAACGTCAACGCCCTCAGTGATCTGGGTGGCAATAATTATGGAAGCGGAAGACACCCGGCTCCGAATTTCCCGAGTGTATACAACGATGGCCTTATCCTGTCAGGGCTCGTTATTGGACTTTTCTCTATCTCCTCTATATGGAATTCCAGAAGCAGATCAGAGATCATTGGACTTTCCTTCTTCATTCTGGATGGTCTATTTCTTGCTTTGGTAGGCGTATACCATGAGGGTACAGCACCGCACGTCTTCCTAGCTGAATGGTTTTTTCTCATAGGAAAGGTGACTTTTTTCATACTAGGGTTTTCCCTGATACTTCAGAGAGCATTTTCCTATGCTACTGCACTACTATTGTTGGATGCCTTTGCCTGGTTAATCGAAGCTAGGATAACTTTCGTTTCTGTCGCAGAATATGAGATATACAATGTCCTCATCATGGATTTCCTTGTTCTGATTTATCTTCTTAAGCTCAGAGCCGCGCACACTTTAACCGCTGAGATGAGGGAGCCATATGATAATTATATTGGAAACTAGCGGAGAATACTTTAAGTTTTCAAAATTTTTGACAACTGGCCCCCATGAAACATGAGTGAAACGAGCGGACATCCTGTACAAACGAAAAGGTTGTTCACGATTAGGAACATTCAGAGTAGGTTGTGCTTAATCGGCCGGAATTTAGAAAGATTTCAGAAATACCTCGAATTAATGTGAAAACAAGTTCTGACATTTATTGGTTATATCACATTTAATTTGTGTTTCTTAACAATAACAATCTCAGATTCTACGAATTCATAGCTAAAAGTCATCACAGCTGAACCCTCAAAGATAGGTTCACGACAAGCGGAAAGCCTTGTGGATGTATCTCATTAGCATTACAAGTAACCAACGAAGATTTTGCAGTCTCGGGATTCCACAAAGTCTATTAATCGTTTTATTTTCCCGTAGATAGACGCGTTGTTTCCTTAGCAACACTGCTTGACATGGCCGGGGTGGGGTAGTGGATATCCTTGGGGACTGTGGATCCCCGGACCCGGGTTCAATTCCCGGACCCGGCCCTAAAATTTCGGCCTGATCGAACTGAGTCACGCGTTATCACTGCAGGCATTATTGTTTGCCGCAATGCTTTGATCCTTATCATCGTATCAGTTGTGAAGAAAAAATAAATAACCCCGGAGATGGGGGATTTGTATACAGTAAAGAATCCGGACAATCAGGATTTGAGAAGAGTATATATGAGTGCCTTTACGGAGTGCATCCTGTTTTCAGCCTCATCGAAAATGACACTGTTCACGCTCGATGCAACCGAGTCGGTTACCTCCAGACCTCTGTGGGCAGGCAAGCAGTGCATGAAAATGTAGTTCTTGTCAGCGTGTGAAACCAGATCGTCATTCACCTGGTACTTGCCAAAGAGTTTTTCCTTCTCAGCCCTGATTGACTCCTCCCCCATGGATATCCAAACGTCGGTGTAGACAATGTCGGCACCAGAAACGGCGTCTACAGGAGATTCCACAATTTCAACAGTTGAACCGTTATCCTTTGCTATTTTCCTTGCCTTCTCTGTCAGATCTCTGTCCGGAGTGTTCCTGGGAGGGCATCCTATGCTTATGTCGATCCCGAGGAGGGCAGCTCCAAGCATCAGTGAATTTGCCATGTTGTTTCCATCCCCGACATAAGAAAATTTCAGGTCCTTGTATTTTCCCTTCTTCTCCAGGACTGTCATGAAATCTGCAAGTATCTGTGTCGGGTGCTCACGGTCGTCAAGCGCGTTGATTACGGGAACACTGGAGTACCTGGCCAATTCCAGCATATTCTCGTGCTTGAATGCCCTGTAGGAAATCACGTCAAGAAATCTTGAAATGACTGAAGCAGTATCCGCGATTGTTTCGCCCCTACCAATCTGCATGTCATTAGGGTTCAGGTATATTGCATGCCCTCCAAGCTGAATCATCGCAGTTTCAAGTGATATCCTTGTTCTTGTGCTCGGTTTTTCAAATATCATCCCAAGCACACGGTTTCTAGTCTCTTCGTGAGGCGTATACCTGTCCCTTTTCATCCTGATTGCAAGGTCTATTATCTCCGACATGTCATCTTTCATGTCGAGCACGGAAATTATGTCCCTCTTCATAGTCTCATCTCAGCAGGCCGGGAATATCCCATGGATAATCGGCTACCTTGACGCCGGCCGAATTGAAAGCCTTTATCTTGGATTCGGCAGTACCGACTCCCTTCTCTATTATGGCGCCAGCGTGACCCATCCTTTTTCCCGGGGGTGCACTTCTTCCGGTTATGTATGCGACAACCTTTTTCGAGACGTGCTTCTTTATGTACTCGGCTGCGCGTTCCTCGTTATTTCCGCCAATTTCCCCCACAAGGACAATCTTCTTGGTCTTATCGTCCTCCTCGAACATCTTCAGCACATCGATAAATGTCAGCCCGACGACAGGGTCCCCGCCAAGCCCTATGACCGTGCTTTCCCCGAATCCATTCCTCGTTATGGCTTCCACTATCTCATAGGTCAGCGTCCCACTACGCGAAGCGACTGCGACGTCGCCTTCCTTGAATATCTGGTTTGGCATTATGCCGATCTTACACAGGAACGGAGAGGTAATTCCAGGTCCGTTTGGGCCGATAAGGGTGATTCCCTTTCTCCTTGCCTGATGGACAATTTCCATTGTATCGTGGAATGGCACGTGCTCCGTCAGTATGTAAACAATCTTTATGCCATGGTCAATGGCTTCGAATGCAGCGTCCTTGACAAAGGGTGCCGGAACTGAGATCATGGTTGCATCCGGAGACAGTTTCATTGCCTCTGCAACTGTGTCATACACATCCAGATTCTGGAACTTTGACCCTCCCTTACCAGGCGATACGCCTGCCACGACCTTGGTGCCGAACTTTATCATTTCTCCTGCATGGAATGAACCCTGGTGGCCCGTGATTCCCTGCACTATAACTCTTGTGTTCTTATCAACCAGTACTGACATTTCAATTGCCTCCCGCTATCTGTGCCACTCTCTCAATTGCTGGCAACATGGTGGAAAATGCTTCAATCCCGTCATTCTTCAGTATAGCCCTTCCCTCATCCTCGTGAACGCCGCTCAATCTAACAACTATGGGCTTGCTTATTTTCAGTCTGTTCTTTGCAGCCACGATTCCGTTGGCGACAGTGTCGCATTTTGTTACTCCCCCGAAAATATTAACCAGTATGGCCTTCGGATCCGCCTTCATTACAAGCTCGAACGCGTTAACTACGGTATCCACATTGTCCGTTCCCCCAAGGTCCAGGAAATTCCTCGGCTTCCCTTTGTGCAGGGTAAGCGCATCAAGGGTTGCCATTGTCAGGCCAGCCCCGTTGGCTATGACGCCTATGTTTCCGTCGAGTTCCACGAAGGAATACCCCTTGCCCTGAGCATCAAGCTCCAGTGGGGTCTTTTCAGTGTCCACAATGCTAATTTCCTTATGCCTGAACATGGAGTCGCTATCCATCACTACCTTTGCATCAGCGGCAATGAGCTTGCCGGAACCTGTTATCACCAGTGGGTTTATCTCCACAAGTTCACAGTCTTCTTTCTCGAACACCCTGTACAGGTTTGAGAGAATTGTCCTGAACTGCGTGGCAATGGCCGGTTCCAGTTTCAGGAAGTTAGTGGCTTCCCTGCCTATATAGTCCGAGTAACCTATTAGCGGATCGACCAGTGTCTTGAATATCTTGTCCTCTGGTACGGACTCGATCTCAACTCCGCCGGATGAGCTAGCAATAACCATCGGAACTCTTTCTGCCCTGTTAAGCGCAATGCTAACGTAAATTTCCTTCTTTATATCCAGCATCTCCTCGACCAGCACCTTGCTTACTGTAAGATTTCTGATTTTTGATCCGAGGAGTTCCTTCACACCTGAGTCCAGATCGGCCTGGCTTTTTGCGAACTTAATTCCGCCAGACTTTCCCCTGCCTCCCAGAAGTATCTGGGATTTAATCACAACAGGTTTATCAAATTTCTTCACGCCTGAGGCACTTTCGACAACATAACCGTCGGGAACAGGAATACCATATTTCCTGAAAATTTCCTTTCCCATGTATTCATAGAGATTCA